>JALRDW010000038.1 GCA_023262065.1 Acidimicrobiia bacterium
CGCCCTGCACCGCCGCGAGTCCGATCCCACCGAGACCCGCCACGAGCACGGTGTCGCCGGGCGCGACGGCGGCCGTGTTGAGCACGGCGCCGACGCCGGTCTGCATCGCACACCCGATGACGCACGCGACGTCGAGGGGCGTGTCGTCGGGGACCCTCACCGCACCGGAGACCTGGGTGATGACGAACTCGGCGAACGCGCCCACTCCGACCCCGCGGTAGACGGTCTCGCCGCGACGCGACAGCCGCGTGGACCCGTCGGGGAACGCCGAGAGCACGATCGCGCTCGAGTTCGCGCACAGGCTGTGCTCGTCCCGCACGCACCAGTAGCACTCGCCGCAGGACGGCGTCGGGGTGAGGACGACCTTGTCGCCGGGCGCGAGTGCCTGCACGCCCGGTCCGACGGCGTCCACCGTGCCGGCCGCCTCGTGCCCGAGGATCACCGGGGTGAGCCCGGGGAACGAGCCGTTCACCATGCTCAGGTCGGAGTGGCACACCCCGCAGTGCGACACCCGCACGCGCACCTCGCCCGCCCGGGGTTCCTCGATCTCGACGTCGTCGGCGATGACGAACGGCTCGCCGGGGGTCTGCAGGATGGCGGCGCGCATGGTGCTCCTCGTGGTGGCGTGGTCAGGTGAAGTTCGTGTCGAGCAGGGGGACGGCGACCAGTTCGATCTGCACGCCGTCCGGATCGCGCAGGTAGATCGAGCGCTCGACCCCGAGGTCCGGGCCCCGGTACTCGATGCCCTCGGCCTCGACCCGGGTCCGGGCGGCCACGAAGGCCTCCTCGGTCACCGAGATCGCGAGGTGCTGGAGGCTCCCGAGCGTCTCGACCGCCGGACCGAGCCCGAGGCCCGGGAAGTCGAAGAACGCGAGCAGGTTCCCCGCCCCGAGGTCGAAGAAGAAGTGGAGCGAGCCCGGGTAGTCGCGGTTCTCGAAGATCTCGACGAGCGGGAACCCGAGGACCCGTTGGTAGAAGTCGATGGTCCTCGCCGGGTCGGAGCAGATGAGCGCGACGTGGTGCACCCCGCGGGCGATCGACGGCGGTCGGTCCGTCTCCGGTGCGAGCAGGTGGTCGAGCGCGGCCCGCCGGGCTGCGAAGTCACGATCGGGCATCCGGGCTCCCCTCCGGGGTCCGTTCGGCGAGCTCGCGGCGGGAGCGCCGGGCCGCGCCGAGGTTGCTGACGAGCAGGGCGAGCACGGTCACGAGGTACAGCTGACCGAGCATGGCCTCGACCATCGCGGTCGTGCGGCCGATCCGGGTGGCGCAGGTGATGTCGCCGTACCCGGTCGTGGTGAGGGTGATGAACGAGAAGTAGAGGGTGTCGGCGGCGGTGGGCCGTCCGCCGGGCACGCCGTTCATGAACGGTGCGCCGAAGATCGCGTACTCGAGCCCGTAGAGGTACGTGAAGAACAGCCCGATGAGCAGGTAGATGCAGATCGCCGCCCCGACGGTCTGCAGGTTCACGATCGGATGCTTGAGCACCGAACGGATGATCGCCATCGGGCAGGCGATGACGATGAACGTGCCGAGGACGCCGGCGAGCACACGGCCCAGGTCGCCCTCCATCGTGTTGCCGATCGCGGTGACGACGATCGCGAGGGGGACGAGTGCGGTCGCCAGTCGGGCGAGGCGCGGGGTCTCGCCGCTGATGCGCAGGGTGGCGACGAGGGCCAGACCCTCGAGGGCGACGCCGACCGTGCGGGCCCACCCGGCATCGGGGGTGGCGGCATGCCAGATGACGGAGGACGCGAGGAGGATGAGCACGGTCCCCATGCCCGGCCAGGGATGCCGGTGCTGTCGCTCGAAGACGTGCACGGCCGACACGTTACGCAACCGGTCCGGACGCGAGGCGGGGGCGCCGGTGGCGCCCCCGCTCCCGATCCGTGGCCGACGTCCGCCGGCCCCTCATCATCCGGCGGCCGGCAGGATGATGGACTGCAGCTCGGTGAACGGCTCGAGTCCCTCCGGACCGAGCTCCCGGCCGATGCCCGACTGCTTGAACCCGCCGAACGGGCTGTTGAAGTCGAGGATCATCGAGGAGTTGACGGCCACCACGCCCGTGCGGACCTGGGCCCCGACCTCGGCCGCGTGCTCGGGGTCCGAGGTCCAGACCGAGCCGCACAGCCCGTAGTCCGAGTCGTTCGCGATCGCGATCGCCACGGCCTCGGGGTCGTAGGGGATGGCGGTGAGCACCGGCCCGAAGATCTCCTCCCGGGCGATGCGCATCTGGTTGTTCGCGTCGGCGAACAGCGTCGGCGTGACGAACCAGCCCTTGTCGAACGGGGCGGGGGTGCCGCCGGTCACGACCCGGGCCCCCTCGCTCTTGCCGATCTCGATGTAGCCGTTCACCCGCTCCTGCTGGCGCTTGGCGACCATCGGGCCGATCTGGCTGGTGTCCTCGTTCGGGTCACCGACCACCATGTTCGCCATGCCCTCGCCGATGCGGCCGACGATCTCGTCGTAGCGCGAGCGCGGCACGAGGATGCGGGACTGCGCGCCGCAGACCTGACCGTTGTTCATGAGGCCGGACATGAGCAGCTCGTTGAGCATCGCATCGTCGAGATTCACATCCTCGAGGATGATCGCCGCCGACTTGCCGCCCAACTCGAGCGTGCAGCGCTTGATCTGCTCACCGCAGATCGAACCGATGCGGCGGCCGACCGCGGTCGATCCCGTGAACGACACCTTGTCGATCTGCGGGTGCGACACGAGGTACTCGCTCACCGCACGGTCCGCGGCGACCACGTTGATGACGCCCTCGGGGATGCCGGCCTCGAGGACCGCATCGGCGAACAGGTACGCGTCGAGCGGGGTCTCCGGTGACGGCTTGAGCACGATGGTCGAGCCCGAGGCCATCGCGGGGCCGAGCTTCATCGCGGTGATGTACAGCGGGACGTTCCACGGGATGACGCCGGCCACGACGCCGACCGGCGCCCGCCGGACGCGCACGTCGCCGCCGAGCGCCCCCATCCGCCGGTCCTCGAACTGATACGTGCGGGCGATCTCCGCGTACTTGTCCAGCACCATGGTCGAGGCGAAGACCTGACCCATGATCGAGAACGACTTCACCGAGCCGTTCTCGTTCGTGATGATGTCGGCGATGTCCATGGACCGGGCCTGCAGCGCCGCGGACAGTCGGGCGATCGCGTCGGCCCGCTCCTCGGGGCTCATGCGCGGCCACGGACCGGAGTCGAAGGCGCGCCGCGCCGCGGCGACCGCCCGGTCGACGTCGGCCTCGGTGGCGTCCGGCACCGTGCCGTACACCTCCTCGGTCACCGGGGAGATGACCTCGATGCGGCCCGAGCCGGCGGGGGCGACCCACTCGCCGCCGATGAACAGTTCCTTGTGGTCGGTCACGGGGAGTTCCTCTTCCTCTCGACGTCACGGCGCTCGGACGCGCCGGGTCGAACGGTAGCCGCCGCCACCCCGGATCGCCGAGGCCGCGCGGGCGGCGGACGGCTCAGACCCGGGGGCGCAGCGGGGCGTGGTCGAGGTGGGGGAGCACGAGGCGGCCGAAGTGCTCGGCCTCGGCGAGGTGCGGGTAACCCGAGAGGATGAACGCCTCGATCCCGAGGTCCCGGTAGGAGTCGAGCTTGGCGAGCACCTGGTCGGGGTCGCCGACGATCGCGGCACCGCACCCCGATCGGGCCCGGCCGATCCCGGTCCAGAGGTGGTCCTCGACGAATCCGTCGTCGGTGGCCGCGTCGCGCAGTTCGGCCTGCCGGGACACCCCGCGCGAGCCGCTGTCGAGCGAGCGTTCACGGATGCGGCGACCCTCCTCGTCGTCGAGCGCGGCCACGAGGTGCGCCGCAGCGGCGCGCGCCTCGGCCTCGGTCTCGCGCACGACGACGTGCACCCGGTACCCGAAGCGCAGGGTGCGGTCGTGGCGCGCGGCCCGGGCCCGCAGGTCGGCGACGATGGCCGCGACCTCGGGGAGGGTGTCCGGCCACATGAGGTACACGTCGGCGGCGGCCGCCGCGACCTCGCGCGCCTCCTCCGACAGCCCGCCGAAGTAGAGCGGAGGGCAGCGCCCGTCGGCGGTGCGGGCCGACGGCGGATCGAGGTCGAGGTCGAGGAACTCGCCGTGGAACGACACCGCCTCGCCGTCGAGCAGCCGCCGGAGCACCTGCATCGTCTCGAGGGTGCGTCGGTACCGGGGGCCGGCGGGGAGGCGCTCGCCCGGCAGGTCGCTCGAGATGATGTTCACGGTGAGTCGGCCGTCGAGCATCCGGTCGAGTGTGGCGATCTGGCGGGCGAGCTGGGGCACCCAGAGCTCGCCGCAGCGCACGGCGAGCAGGAGGTGCAGCCGTGCCAGCAGCGGGGCGAGACCGCCGGCGAACGCGGTGCCGTCGATGCCGAGCGCGTAGCCCGAGGGCAGGAGGAGGTTGTCGTACCCGCCGGCCTCGGCGGCGACCGCGATGGCGCGGCAGTGCTCCCAGGACGATCGCAGCGCCGGATCCACCACGCCGAGCTGGGCGTAGTCGTCGTCGCACAGCGCGCCGAACCAGGACACCTCGACGGGCGGTCGGGTGGTCACGGCAGCGGGACCCCCTCGGAGGTCTCGACGATCCGGTAGCAGTCGGCGCGGTCGAGGTGGATGCCCACCGTGCGCACGAGCGCGGTGAACCGCTCGGAGCGCTGGGTCCCGACGATCGGCACGGCGTCGGCGGGGTGCGCGAGCAGGAAGGCGATCGCGACGGTCGCCCGGTCGACCCCCTCGCGCGCGGCGATCGCGTCGAGGGCGGAGACGAGCTCGGGCCGCAGGCCTTCGCCGCTGAGCACCCGACCGCCGGCGAGCGGACTCCAGGCCAGCGGCGTCACGCCGTCGCGCATGGCCCGATCCACCGTGCCGTCACGCATGGGGTCGAGGTGGGCGACCGACCACTCCGGCTGCGTCGTCGCGAGGCCGCTGGCGGTCCACGCCGCGAGCGCGTCGTACTGGTCCACCGTGAAGTTCGACACGCCGATGGTGCGCACGAACCCGTCGTCGATGAAGGACTCGAGCGTGGCCGCGAGGTCCGAGGGCGCGGTGAACAGGTCCGGACGGTGCACCTGGTAGAGGTCGATGGTGTCGACCCGGAGGCGGCGTCGGGAGTCGGCGCACGCGGCGGCGAGGCCCTCGGGGCTGGAGTCGTACGGGACGGGCGGTCGGATCCCGCCCTTCGTGGCGAGGAGGATGTTGCGGCGTCGGGCGGGATCGGCGGCCAGCACCTCGCCGAGGAACTCCTCCACGGTGCCGAACCCGGCGCCGCCCCAGTCGAGGCCGTACACGTCGGCGGTGTCGACGAGCAGGCGGGTGCCGGCCGGCATGCCCTCGAGCGCGGCGTCGATCGCGTCGTCGAGGAGGCGGCCGGCGGCGCCGACATCCGTGCCGGTGAACCGCCAGCACCCGAAGCCGATCGGTGCGACGAGTGCGTCGCCGACCACGCGCGGAGCGGTGGAGACGAGCGACGTCGGGGGCGGGGTGGTCATGGCGCGCCGTACGCTATGCGGCCGTGGGCGACGTCGTCAGGTACGGGATCATCGGCTCCGGGATGATGGGCCTCGAGCACCTGCGCAACCTGCAACTGCTCGACGGTGCCGAGGTGACCGCGATCGCCGACCCGCACCCGGAGTCCCGGGAGTGGGCGACGGCGGTCGCGGACCTCGCCGGGGACACCCTCGCCACCTTCGAGACCCATGGCGATCTCGTCGGCTCGGGCCTGTGCGACGCGGTCGTCATCGCGACGCCGAACATGACCCATGCCGCGGTGCTCGACGACCTGCTGCCGACCGATCTGCACATCCTCGTGGAGAAGCCGCTGTGCACGACCGTCGCCGACTGCCGGCGGATCCTCGAGGCCAGCGCCGGCCGCGAGGCGCTCGTGTGGGTCGGCCTGGAGTACCGCTACATGCCGCCCGTGGCCCGGCTCATCCGCGAGGTCCACGCCGGGGCCGTCGGGCGCGTGCACATGGTGTCGATCCGGGAGCACCGGTTCCCCTTCCTCCCGAAGGTGGGGGACTGGAACCGCTTCTCCCGCAACACCGGGGGAACGCTGGTCGAGAAGTGCTGCCACTTCTTCGACCTCATGAACCACATCACCGGTGCGACACCGGTCCGGGTGCTCGCCTCGGGTGCTCAGGACGTGAACCACCTCGACGAGGTCTACGACGGCGAGGTGCCGGACATCCTCGACAATGCGTTCGTGATCGTCGACTACGACGACGCGAGCCGTGCGCTCCTCGACCTCTGCATGTTCGCGGAGGGCAGCGCGCACCAGGAGGAGCTGTCGGTGGTGGGCGACCGCGGCAAGGTCGAGGCGTTCCTCCCGAGTGCCGAGGTCCGGATCGGGACGCGTACCGGCGGCCGGGACGGCGTCGTCACCGAGGTCGTCCACGATGACCGCGTCGCCTACGAGGGCTTCCACCACGGTTCCTCGTACCTCGAGCATCTCGACTTCCTCGCAGCGATCCGGCGCGGGGGCGCCCCGGACGTGGGGCCCGCCGACGGCCTGCTGTCGGTCGCGATGGGCGTCGCCGCACACCGTTCGATCGAGGAGCGTCGTGCGGTCGATCTCGTCGAGGTGCTCGACGACCCGGACGCCTGACCCCGGACGCGACACGACCCCCGGACCGGGGTCCGGGGGTCGTCGCACGGGTCGCCGTCACGAGGATCGGCGCCGTGGGTTCAGTCGCACCAGGGGAACAGCTCGGGGTTCGAGCGGTGGAGCGAGAGCACCTGCGGGAGGGTGAACACCGTGGAGTCCGGAACCTCGGCGATGCCGCGCACGCCGAGCGCCTTCGCGGTGCCCGCGGTGATGCCGCTCTTCGCGACGGCGGGGAACACCCCGAGGCTCTTGACGGTGGCCATGCCGATCTTCTGGCACTCGTTGCCGGTGGACGTGCCGCCGGCGGCCGCACCGGCGGGCGCGGCGAGGGCGCCGAGCGAACCGAGAGCGAACGCCGCGGTCGCGACGGTCATGCTGAGTCGCTTCATCGTGGTCTCCTTGGGGGTCGGGGCCGACGGGGTGTCGACGGGGGGAGTACGGATCCCGAGCCGATCCGGACGACGATCCCGGAGGACTTGAGGAAGCGTTCACCGGACCGAGAGGTGCGGCGGTCCTGTGCGCGCCCAGCGCGGGCGACCACGCGCCGAGTGCAGTCGGATTCGCTAGCCTCCGCGCACCGGGGTCTGAGGAGGGGGACGGATGGGGATCGAGGCGAACCGGGCACTCGTCGAGGAGTTCTGGGCCACGCTCTACCGGCGGGACTGGGAGGCCATCGCCGCCTTCTTCACCGAGGACTCGCACTACACCGACGTCCCGGCCCCCGAGGAGGGCGCGTTCGGCCCCGCCGAGATCGTCGCCCGGCTGCGTCTCGGGATCGAGCCGCTCGAGGCCTACATCGAGCACCGGCGCTCGCTCGTGGTCACCGAGGACATGGCGGTCACCGAGCACGGCGAGGAGTGGCACTGGTCCACCGGCGAGCGGGTCCTGCTCCCGTTCGTGTCGGTGATGGAGCTCCGGGACGGTCGCATCCTGCGCTGGTGGGACTACTGGGACATGGGGACCCTCATGGCGGCGGCCCCTGAGTGGTGGGTCACCCACATCATGGCGGGCTACAAGTAGCGCCCGGCCGGGCCGATCCGGCCCGGCGGATCCTCCCCTTGTGGGATCGGCGACCGCTCCGTTACCCTTCCCGCCCCCGCACGAGCGGGGTCGAGAGGGACGCATCGGTCGTGGAACACCATTCGAGTCGCCGCAGCGCACGTGGCCCGCGCGGGGCCGGCCTCGGTCCCGCCGCGCGCGCACACCACCAGGACGTGGCGCGTCGTCGGCCGCGGGAGGCGCCGCGGCCGGACCACATCCCGGTCCTCGTCACGGTGCCGCGTGGTGCGGTGGTCGAGGTCGCGTGGCGATCGCGCGTCTCCGCGCGCATCGTCGCCGCCACGCTCGTGGCCTCGCTGCTCGCCGGGAGCGTGGCGGGTGCGTGCGCGATCCTCGGTGGCGTCTGATCGGCGTCGGCCCGCGGTGCTCGGGCAGGATGACCTCATGACCATCCCGAACCGGGGGGAGTCGACCCCGACGATCGCGCCGGTCCGGCCGCCGGTCGAGACCCCGACCGAGTCCACACAGCCGATCGACACCGACGGCGGCGACCACGACCGCTTCGCCCACTACTGCCGCAAGGACGACATCACCCGCGCCATGGTCACCGGCGAGGCGATCGTCGCGTTGTGCGGCAAGCAGTGGGTGCCGACCCGCGACCCCGAGCGCTACCCGATCTGCCCCACCTGCAAGGAGCGCAAGGCCGCGGGGTGGAGGCTCTGAGGTGCCGCCCGCGATCTCCGCGCTGACCGGGGTCTACGACGCCGACGGCACCCTCGTCGGCGAACTGCGGTACTTCCTCGGCGCTCGGCTCGGTCGCGCGCACTGTGCCCTGTGCGACATCACCCACGGCTCCGTGCGCGAACGACCCGAGTGGCGCGAGTGCCGGGACGGCCTCGCGGTCCCGTTCGCGACGGTGCACCGCGACGAGCAGAGTCCGGCGGTGGCCGGCGCGACGGCCGGTGGGTACCCGGCGGTCGTCGCGACCCTCGACGACGGTACGGCCCTGTGCCTCCTCGGGGCCGAGGATCTCGAGATCGCCGCCCGGGCCGAGGACCGGCAGGCCGCGCTGGTGGCCGCGGTGGAGGCGGCCGCCGCCGACCGGGGTCTGGGGTGGTCGCCCGGTTCGCTGCGCGGTCCCTGAGGGCGCGGTCGGCGCGACCCTCCGGAGGTGGGAGGATGCAGGCCCCGCCATCCCCCGCCTCCCCATGAGCCCTCGCCCCCGCCTCCCCGCCCGCCTCGGACTCGCCGCGCTCGTCGTGGTCCTCGCGGTCGGCGCCGGGGTCCCGGCCGGGGCCGCGCCGCGTCGCAGCCCGACCGACCCGGCGACCCGGATCGCCGCGCTCGGCACCCTCGTGGCGACGAACGATGCGGCGGCGGGCGCGGCCGACCGCGACGTCGCCTCCCTCACCGGTCGGCTCGTGGCGCTGCAGCGGGCGGAGGCGGCGGCCCGGGCCCGCACCGACGCGTTGAGCGTCGCGGCGGACACGGCGCGCATCCGGCTGGCGGACGCGCGCGCAGCCCTGCGACTGCTCGCGGTCGCGGCGTACCGTGACGGCGCCCGCCCCCAGGATCTCCTCGCGATCGTCGATGCGCGGGCTCCGATCGACGCCGTCCACCGGCAGTACCTCGTCGCCCGATCGGCGGAGATCCGCCAGCGGGCCATCGTGGAGTCGCGGCGGGCCGAGCGCGCCGCGCAGCGCGCGGTGCAGGAGGCCCGTGCGGCACGCGACCGCATCCGCCGTGACACCGAGACGGTGGAGTCCCAGCTGCCGGTGGCCCGTCGTCGGGCCGAGGCCGCCCGACGACGGGCCACGCTCGCTCGGTTCTGGTTGGCCCGGTGGCGCTCGGTCGAGGGTGGGATCGCGACGCTCATCCGGGGCCAGCCCGTCCTCGGCTCCGAGGAGATGGCGCGCTGGTTCGCCGCCACCCGTGGGACCCGGAACCGCACCACGGTGCCGATGCCGGAGCTCACGCGCTACTACGTCGAGGAGGGATCGGCGGAGAACGTGCGCAGCGACATCGCGTTCGCCCAGAGCATCCTCGAGACCGCGTCCTTCCGCTTCCCGGACGGCGGACAGGTCGCACCCTCGGACAACAACTTCGCGGGCATGGATGCGTGCGACTCCTGTACGACGGGGTCCCGGTTCCCCGATGCGCGGACCGGGGTGCGGGCCCAGATGCAACAGCTGCGCGTCTACGCACAACCCGGGCTGCGCAACTGGATGCTCGGGCACCCGCCCGTGAACCCGCGCCTCGACACCCACTTCCTCAAGGGGCGGGTGCCGACCTGGGGCGGGCTGACCCGGACCTGGGCGACTGCGTCCGGGTACGGCGACCGGATCATCGAGATCTACTGCGAGATGCTCGCCTGGCTCACCGACCGCGCGGGCCTCGACGCCTGATCCGGCTCCGGTTCGGCGCTCGGCCGACGTCGCCGCCTCGCCGGGCCGTTCAGCGTGCGGCGAGGATCGCCTCCGCGGTTCTCCGGCCGGAGAAGAGGGCGCCCTGGATCGATGCGGTGTCGCGGTGGTCTCCGCAGACGTAACGACCCTCGCCGAGCGCGACCGCACGCCGGGCGTGCAGGGGCGCGCGCTGGTCGGGGTGGCCGTGCTCGATGCGATCGACGCGCAGCAGTTCCCAGGCCGCGACCTCGGGCCCGAACCAGCCCGTGAGCTGCTGGCGCACCGCCGCCGCGAGGTTGCTGCCGCCGGTGGTCCCGGGGATCGCGGCGGCGATGAGCGCCCGCCCCGGAGGCGCGTAGGTCGGGGCGACGGCGCTGAGCACCGCGACGTTGCGCGCCGGTCCGCGCTCGCCGTCGAGCGCGATCGCCCGTCCGATCCCCGCCGGGGGCTCGGGCGCCGAGAACCAGGCGCAGGCGGCGGCCCGGGAGCCCGGATCCGGCAGGTCGAGCAGGTGGGCCGCGGTGGGCCCGTCGGTCGCGATCACGATGGCCTCGGCGTCGATCGCGTCCCCGCCCTCGATCCGGACGGACCGCCCGGCGATCGATCCGACGCGGGCGCCGAGTTCGATGCATCCCTCGGGCAGACCCCGGGCCAGTTGCTCGGTGATCGCACCCATGCCGCGGGCGGGGACGACGGCGTCCCCCGTCGCGAGCATGCGCAGGATGAGCAGGAAGCGACGCGCCGACACGTCGAGGTCCGGGTCGAGCTGGATGCCCGCGAACAGGGGCCGCCAGAACCGATCGACCATCGCGGTCGAGAACCCGCGGGCCGCCAGCAGCTCGCGGGTCGTGGAATCCGGGGTGCGGAGCAGTTCGGGCACGGTGCCGCGGGTCGCGATCCGCACGAGTGCGAGCAGACGGGCCTTGTCGATGGGGGTCCCGATGGGTGCCCGCACGGTCTCGAGGACGTGGCGCGGCGATCGGAACGGGTCGGCGACGTTCCAGGACCGGTCGCCGACGCGGACCACGGCACCGGGCGCGAACGGTGCCGGCTCCAACGCGTCGAGGTCGAGGACCCGTTGCACCTCGGGGTAGGCGGTCAGGAGGATCTGGAACCCCCGATCGAGGCGGTGGCCGTCGACGAGGTCCGTGCGGACGCGGCCGCCGACGCCGTCGGAGGCCTCGAGGAGGCGCACCTCGACCCCGGCCCGGGTCAGGGTGCGGGCACAGGCGAGACCGGCGAGGCCGGCCCCGACGATCACGACGGCCATGGGGCGAACCTACCCGGCGGCGTCGGTCCGCCACGCGGCGACGGGCGGGGGCGGACCGAGCGCCCAGCCGAGCAGTGCGAGGAGCGCGCCCGCCGCGGGTCGGACCGCCAGCGTCTCCAGCCCCGGCACCGCCGGGAGGCGCAGCAGCATGCGTTGACGGAGGCTGAGCAACTCGACCGCTCCGGCGGCGATGACGCCGTAGGTCGGCAGCATCGCGACGGGCAGCGGCGGCAGCATGAGGAAGCGGACCGCATCGTGCGCCGCCGCGCTCGCGCGCACCTCGCGGTGTGAGGCGATCCACTCGTGCAGGCCGGCCGCCCGGAGCGGCAGGTCGTCGGCCCCGAGGCGGAGGCCGAGCACACGCATCTCGCTCACGTACCGGTCGGCGTCGGCGTCGGAGAGCCCGCCGCCGTAGGTGCGGTACGCCACGAGGAACGACTCGACCTCGACGTTGTGCACCCACGAGAGCAGGGCGGGGTCGCGTGCGTCGTAGGGCCGTCCGTCGTCGGCGACGCCGTGCACCCGTCCGTGGACCGCACGGACCGCGGCGATGGATCGTTCGGCGGCCGCGGTCGTCCCGTAGGTGGTGGTCGCCACGTACCGACCGGTGCGCGCGAGCCGCCCGAGCGGATCCGTCCGGTAGCTCGAGTGCTCGGCCACGCCGGCCATCGCGAGCGGGTGGAGGCTCTGCACGAGGAGTGCCCGCAGCCCGCCGACGAGCATCGACCGTCCGCTGTGGACCCGCCAGGTCACGGAGTCGGGGCCGAAGAGTCCATGATCCTCGGCGTCGGCGACGGGGAAGTCCGGGTACTCGCCGCTGCCCGCCGTGAGGATGCGGCGGACGGTGTCACCGAGG
>JALRDW010000129.1 GCA_023262065.1 Acidimicrobiia bacterium
CTGGCGGGCGAGGGCCTCCAGCACAACGACGGACACAGCCACGTGCTCGCCTCGGTCGTTCCGAACCTGCGCGCCTACGACCCGGCGTTCGCGTACGAGACCGCGGTCATCGTGCGCGACGGCATCGAGCGGATGTTCGGCGCCGGTGGTGAGGACTGCTTCTACTACCTGACGCTGTACAACGAGAACATCGTCATGCCCCCGAGCCCCGACGGGGTCGACGAGGGGATCGTGCGCGGGTTGTACCGGTTCGTCGAACCGCCGGGCGCGGGTCGACCGGACGCATCGATCCTGGCGAGCGGATCCGCGATGGCGGCGGCCCTCGGCGCCCGGTCGCTGCTCGCCGAACGCTTCGGCGTCGAGGTCGAGGTGTGGAGTGCGACCTCGTGGAAGGCGCTCCGGGACGATGCACTCGACACGACCCGGTGGAACCGGCTGCATCCGGACCGGGCGGTCCGTCAGCCCTACGTCACCGAGTGCCTCGCCGGGATCGACGGTCCCGTGGTCGCCGTGAGTGACTTCATGGTCTCGGTCGCCGATCAGATCGCCCGCTGGGTGCCGCGCCCCTTCACGGCGCTCGGCACCGACGGGTACGGGTTCTCGGACACCCGGGAGGCACTGCGGCGGCACTTCGAGGTGGACGCCGAGCACATCGCGGTCGCGGTCCTCGCCGAGTCGGCACGATCGGGACGGATCGGACCCGAGGTCGCGCGGGAGGCGATCGTGGCGCTCGGCATCGATCCCGACGCGCCGACGCCGAGGCTGGCCTAGCGGGGACGGTCAGCCCTCGGCGCGCTCGTCGGGGTCCCAGGGCTCGGGTTCGGCTTCGTCGGCCTCATCGTCGAGGTAGACGACGCCGGCGTCGTCGTCGTCGACGTCGGCGAGCGACCGACCGTCCTCCCGGAACAGGCCGTCGTCGAATCCCTGCTTCATCTCGCGGGCCTCACGGAA
Source organism: Acidimicrobiia bacterium (assembly GCA_023262065.1). Classification (GTDB taxonomy): domain Bacteria; phylum Actinomycetota; class Acidimicrobiia; order IMCC26256; family IMCC26256; genus IMCC26256. The sequence continues at coordinate 952 of JALRDW010000129.1, forward strand.
CCGCCGCGCTCGACCTTTTCTGGGCACCTGGCCACCTGACCTCGACCGGTCCGCACGGATGCGGTGCGGGCCGACGATTATCCCCCACGAGCGGGGGTCCGTGCGGAACCGTTTCCGCCCGCCGGACCGGGACTCCCGAACTCCGGGACCCGGCCCGGGGCCGGGGCCGATGCGGGATGTAGGCTGACCCGTCTCGGGCGATTGGCTCAGTCGGTTAGAGCGCTGCCTTCACACGGCAGAGGTCGGGGGTTCGAGTCCCTCATCGCCCACGCAGGACCGCCCGCCGCCCGCCCGGTCCGGTCCGCCGGAGCCGGTCGGGCCGCCGGGGTCCGAGCGAGCGGGTCAGGCCGTGCGGACCCCTTGATCCTCGAGGGTGCTCCTGATCACCGCGGGGTCCACCTCGCGGACGCCGACCCCGGCCCGGATCGCCGTGGCCGCCGCGACCCCGGCACCCTGACCCGTGACCACGCAGCAGGCCATGTTGCGTGTCGCCGCGTGGGCGATCCGATCCCCGCCGGTGGCCCGCCCGGCGACGAGCAGACCGTCGATCTCCCGGGGGATGAGGTTGCGGTACGGCACCTGGAAGTACCGACCGGTGGTCGGCAGGATGAGCACGCCGTACCCGTCGATGAACTCGGGGAAGATCCCGATCGGGTCGTCGCATCGACCCTGCCCGCGCACCTCGGCCTCGGTGAGGTCGTGCAGGGTCGACACCTTGCGGGTGTCGCGCACGCCGATCGTCGTCCCGAAGTTCCGCAGCCGCGCGTGCTCGCACCCCGGGACGTACCGCCGCATCGCCTCGATCGCGTGGAGCACCTGACGTCGGCCCTCGATCTCGGCCCGGGTCAGGGAGTCGGGATCGGTCCCGTCGACGCCGTCGAGGTGGACGAGGTTCATGTAGGTGAGTTCGCCCGTGTCGTGGGCAGCACCCCACGTGCCCCCGATCGTCGTGAGGTCGGCGGGGATCACGCCATCGGCGACGGCCCGGGCGAACGGCTTGCCGAGGAACGGGGAGAACATCGCGTCCTCCTTCCCGCTGGTCTCGATCGACCACTCGGAGTTCCCGGACCAGTCGGCGTAGGTCTGCGGGTCGGCCCGGACCCCAGCCATGAACCTCCCCACGTCGACGCCCGCGAGGTGGAACAGGACGGAGGCCGCCATCGCGGTCTCCGGCGGCGTGCGATGGGTGGGCGCGCCGGCCCGGTGGGCGACGTCGGCATCGCCGGACGCGTCGATCGTGATGCGGGCGAGCAGGGCCTCCCGACCGGCCTTCGACTCCGTGATCACGCCGACCACCGCCGTGCCGTCGAGGATGGGCGCGACCACGGTGCGGTGGAGCATCGGGGTGACCCCGGCGTCGAGGACGAGACGATCGGCAACGACCTTGAAGCCCTCCGAGTCGAGTTCGTAGGACAGGGACTGGCTCTCGGGCACTGCGGCGCCGAGTGCGACGGATCGCTCCTCGAACTCGCGGACCAGTCCGCCCGCCTCGACGGTGGCCTCATGGCGGTACCACGCCAGTCCCTCGACGCCCACCGCCGTGATGTTGCCGCCGAAGAACCCGTGGTGCTCGACCAGTGTGACGGCGACGCCGGCCCTGGCGGCGGCGACGGCTGCGGCCAACCCGCTCGGACCGGAGCCGACGACGAGGACGTCGGTCTCGTGGACGACGTCGACCCGTCGGGCGGCCTCCGTGATGGCGCGGCGGCTGGGGGTCCCCACGTCGGCGAGTATCCCCGGCTGGCGGTGGCGGGCGGGGGATCCCGGTCGATCGGTCCGCCGCCGGCCTCGGGGCGATTGGCAGCCCGGCGTGTCCTCGGGCACAATGGAGGACCCATGCAGATCGAATCGCGTGACTCCGTCTCCCTGAAGCCGGTGGAACTCGACGAGTTCAGCCAGCTGCTCGCCCAGGTGGGACTCGCCGGTGCCGACGAGCACCTCGAGGCCCAGGTTGAGAAGTTCCCGCTCATCGTCCTCGCCAGCGTCGACGACGAGCGCCACGGCTTCCTGTTCGGTTCGCTCGAGCGTGTCGGCGGGACGCCGTGCGTGCTCTGGGGCCTGGGCGCCGTCCGGAAGGGCCGCACCAGCGGTGCCACGGTCAAGGCGCTCGTCGCCGAGCTCTACCGCCGGGCCGCCATCTCGTTCCCGGACGAGGACGTCCTCGTGGCCGGCCGCATCGCCCACGCCTCGGCGTACGGGATCGTCGGCCAGCTCGACGACGTCGTACCGCGCCCCAACTACAAGCCGACCGGCGAGGAGCGGGCCTGGGGTCGTCGGCTCGCCAAGCGGTTCGGGTGCGAGGCCCGCTACGACGAGCACGCGTTCCGGGTGCAGACCGGCAAGTGCGTGGAGCCGGTGCTCGACACCAGCACGGTGAAGGGTGGCGGCAAGGCCGCGACCGCCGTGGTCGGAGCCTGCGACCCGAACAAGGGTGAGGCCGTGATCGCGTTCGGGTGGGCCACCGCCGACGCACTCGCCGGCGGCCTCGGCGTCTCCTGACGCCGCTGCGTCACACCCGCCGCGACGCCAGCACCCGATCGATCTCGCCGCGCAACGCCGCCTCGTCCTGCACCGGCAGGTGGCACACGCCGCCCTCGCAGACGTACGCGGTGCCGGGTCCGGCACCCGTCCGACCCTCGAGCAGTGGGGTGCGGCCGGCCGCGGCGGGATCGTCGCCGCTCACCACGACCGATGCCGGGAGCAGTCGGCCGAACACCTCGGCCCGCATGGCGGCGGTGGGTGCGACGAGGGCGATCTCGAGGGTGGGGGTGGTGGCGCGGGTCATGGCGCCGAGCGCGAACGCGAACGCCGTCGGGTACTGCGGGGCCGCCGATCCGACGAGGCGGAGTGCCCCGAGCGCCGCATCTCGGTACCGCGACTCCCCGGTGATGTCGGCGAGGCGCAGGAGTGCCTCGGCGGCGAGCGAGTTGGCGGACGGCGTCGCGTTGTCCTGCAGGTCCAGGGTGCGGGCGATGAGGCGCTCCTGGTCCTCGCCGGTCGTGAAGAACCCACCGCCGTCGCGGGCGAAGAGGCCGAGCAGGTCATCGGCGACGTGACGGGCCTCGTCGAGCCACGCGACGTCGTCGACCTCGGCGAGCGTCACGAGCGCCCCGAGCAGCGCCGCGTGATCCTCGGCGTACGCCGGGATGTGCGCGCGCCCGGCCTGCCAGGAGCGGAGGAGGCGCCCACCGGCGTCGCGCATCTCGGTGAGGAGGAAGCGGGCGTTGGATCGAGCGGCGTCGAGCCAATCGGCCCGGTCGAGCGCGACCGCGGCCTCCGCGAGGGCGCGGAGGAACCATGCGTTCCACGCCAACAGCACCTTGTCGTCGAGACCGGGACGCTCGCGACGATCGCGGTGCGCGAGGAGCGCGGCGCGAGCGGCGCGCACCGGTTCCGGCATGGTCGCGGTCGGCGAGGGTGCGGTGAGGATCGTGCCGGAATGGCCCGTGTGGGGGTCGGTGAAGTTGGGGGGGTCGGTGACGCCGAACCAGTCGATGACGGCCGCGGCCATGTCGGGGTCCGAGCACGCGGCCCGGATCTCATCCGGGTCCCAGAGGTAGAACCGACCCTCGATCCCCTCGGAGTCGGCGTCCTCGGCGGAGGCCCACCCGGGCCCGGCGGTGGCGAGGTCGCGCAGCACGTACCCCACGATGCCCTCGACGACCTCGCGGTACCGGGGCTCGCCGGTGACGAGGTGGGCCCGCAGGTATGCACCGAGGAGGAGTGCCTGGTCGTAGAGCATCTTCTCGAAGTGCGGCACCAACCAGTGGTCGTCGGTCGAGTAGCGGGCGAAACCGCCCCCGAGGTGGTCGTGGATGCCGCCCGCCGCCATGTGGTCGAGCGTGGTCGTCGCCATGTGGAGCGCGCGGGCGTCGCCGGAGCGGACGTACTCCCGCAGGAGCAGGTCGATGGTCATGGCCTGCGGGAACTTCGGTGCGCGCCCGAACCCGCCGAGCCGCCCGTCGAACTGACCCTCGAGCCGTTCCACGACCGACCCCTCCCATCCCGTCGGCAGGTGGTCCTCGGTGGCCAGGGGCCGTGCGTCGCGTTCGATGTGCTCCCGCAGTTGGGCGCCCTGCTCATCGACCTGATCCCGTTGGTTGGTCCACACGTCGTCGATGGCGCGCAGGACCCGTTCGAAGGACGGCATGCCGGGCCGGTCCTCGGGCGGGAAGTACGTCCCGCCGTAGAACGGGGTCCCGTCGGGGGTGAGGAAGACGGTCATGGGCCAACCGCCGCGCCCGGTCATCGCCTGCACCGCGCTCATGTAGATCGCATCGACGTCCGGGCGCTCCTCGCGGTCGACCTTGACGTTCACGTACAGGTCGTTCATCACCGCAGCGGTGGCCTCGTCCTCGAAGGACTCGTGCGCCATGACGTGGCACCAATGACATGCGGAGTAGCCGACCGACAGCAGGATCGGACGGTCGCGCCGGCGGGCCTCGGCGAACGCATCCGCCCCCCAGGGGAACCACTCGACCGGGTTGTCGGCGTGCTGGCGGAGGTACGGGGAGGTCTCATCGGCGAGGCGGTTCGTCACGTCGGCACCCTACCGACGCGCCGGGCTCGCGGCGGTCACGTGAGCTGAGCGGCGTCCCGGAGTCCGGCGATCGCGACCTCCCGGCCCCATCGGTAGTCCGGTTTGCCCGAGGGGGAGCGCTCGATGGTGGGGACCGTGACGATCGCTCGCGGTGCCTTGTACCCGGCGACGTGGCGGCGCACGTGCTCGTCGATGGACGCGAAGTCCGTGATGTGGCCGTCCCGCAACGCGACGACGGCGACGACGCGCTCGCCCCACCGTTCGTCGGGCGTCCCGACGACGATCGCGTCGAAGACCGCGGGGTGGCCCTTCAGCGCCGCCTCGACCTCCTCCGGGTACACCTTCTCGCCGCCGGTGTTGATGGACACCGAGCCGCGTCCGAGCAGGGTGATGCTGCCGTCCGCCTCGATGATCGCGTGGTCGCCCGGGACCGACCATCGGACCCCGTCGATCGTCGGGAAGGTCGCGGCGGTCTTCTCCGGATCACCGAAGTACCCGAGCGGGATGTGGCCGCGCCGGGCGAGCAGGCCGACGGTGCCGGGGGGTGCGGGCCGCAGATCCTCGCCGAGGACCGTGGTCTGCGGTCCGACCCGGAACCGCGGCACGGCACTGGGCTCCTGGCCGGCCACGGTCACCGACCGACCCTGCCCGCCGGTCTCCGATGCGCCGTACCCGTCGATGACCATCGTGCCGGGCAGGTGACCGACGATCGCCGTCTTGACGGCCGGGGACAGGATCGCGCCGCCCGACAGGATCACCGAGCAGCCGGCGACCTCGTCGGCGAGCACACCGTGGTCGAGGGCGTCCACGAGGGGGCGTGCGAACGCATCGCCGACGATGACGAGGAGGTTCACCCGCTCGGCGGCCACGACTCCCCACAACCGGGTGGCATCGAAGGTGCGATCGGGCGAGATGACGACGGTGCCGCCGGAGAGCAGCGCGGTGAACGCGATCCAGTGCGCCGTGCCGTGCATGAACGGGCAGGCCGGCAGGCAGCGGAGGCGACCGTTGCGCGCCTTGTCCGCGATCTCCTCGGGCGTGCGGATGCGTTCCCCGTTGAAGTCGCCGCCGCCGAACGCGCCGAAGAAGATGTCCTCGTGGCGCCACATGACGCCCTTCGGCATCCCGGTCGTGCCGCCGGTGTAGAGGATGTAGAGATCGTCGGCGGATCGGGGCACGGCGACGCGACCGGGTGTCGCCGCGTGCAGTGCCGCCTCGTAGTCCTGGGCACCGAGCTCGGCACCGACGGCGGCGCCACTGCCGTCATCGACGATGAGGTGGTGCTCGGTCGGCACACGTCCGTGGATCGCGGCGAGCTTCGGTGCGAACTCCCGATGCGCCACGACGACCCTCGCACCGGAGTCCCGCAGCAGGTAGGCGAGTTCCTCCTCGACGTACCGGAAGTTCACGTTCACCGGCACCGCCCGGACCTTGAACGCCGCGAGCATCCCCTCGAGGTACTCGGTCCCGTTGTGGAGGTACAGCGCGACCCGGTCACCCGGTCCGACGCCGAGGGTGCGCAGGTGCGCCGCGAGGCGATCGATGCGGTCGTCTGCGGCGACGAAGGTGAGTCGACGATCGCCGCACACGAACGCCGTGCGGTCGGGCACCGCGTCGACCACGGCCTCCCAGAGGTCCGCGAGGTTGTACTCCATGGCTGCCCCCAGACTGCGCCGACGCCGACCGTACCGGCCGTGCGTCCCGCGGCCGGAGTCGCAGCCGATCAGACGCCGAGGATCCCGAGCGCGGACTCGATCGCCGGGGTCGGGTCGGAGCCGGGGCCCGCCCGCAGGAGGTCCTCCTCGAGCGGCTCGAGCACGGCGCGCACCGCGATGAGGCCCGCCGGTTCGGCCTCGACCCGGTCGCGCAGCCGACGGAACCGGGACGCGAGTTCCGGATCGGCGAGGACCGGGGGCGGTGCGGCCGGGTCGATCGGGACGTAGACGGAGGCGCACGGGCTCCCGAGCGCGCACCAGACCCGGGGGCGGGCGCCGGGCTCGCGAGGGAGGTGGGCGACCATGGATGCGGTGGTGACGCTCACCTCGGCGAGGTGCATGCACACGCTGAGGTGCTCGAACCCGGGTCCGGGCCCGGGCGGAACGGGTGCGATCGAACCGCCGCCCGACTGGGCCGCTCCGGCATGGTCGCGGAGCAGTGCGAAGAGTCGGCGTTCGTCGGGACCGCCGGGATCGTCGAGCACCCGGCGCGTCACGGCGAGGCGGACATCGGCGAGGCGGACGTCGGCCGCCGGCAGTCGCCACGTGTCGACATCGGTGCCGGGGTCGACGTCGCCCGAGGCACGGGTCCACCCGGTCCGCATCGAGACGCGGTTCGAAAGGGCCGCGCCGCCCACGATCGGAGCGGCGGCCCAGGAGCGGCCGCAGGTCTCGACGTGCCACCCACCCCGGGCGTCGGCGATGAGGAACGAGGAGGCGTACGGCTCGTGGTGGTCGAACTCCCCGTTCCCGCCCTGCCCGTGCGCCTCGAGTGCATCGGTGAGTGCGGAGAGGGCCGTGTCGGCGTCCGTCCCGCGTTCGAGCGCGAGGCGGACGAGGTCCATGCCGAGCAGCGCCTCGGGTGCGCGGTGGATCGGATCCGTCGTCCAGACCTTCTCGTTGCCGATCGCCACGCCGTGCTCGTTGACCCCCATCTCCAGGCCCCGCAGCCAGGTCGGTCGGCATCCGAGGATCGCGGAGGCGCCCGGATCGGGCAGCGTCAGGTACTGGGTCCTCAGATCGCCGCCACCGGGACGGGCCGGCGTCGCCTCGACGACCTGGAGTTCGTGCGGGGAGCGGTCGGAGTTCTTGGCGAACCACGTGCCCGTCGCGTCCGCGACCGCGACGGTGTCACACACGCGCGACGTTCCCCGTGGTCAGCGGAACCAGAGCCGCTGGTAGTCGCGACTCATGGGGTGGAGGAGCAGCCCGACGAGCAATGCGTCGAACATGAGGTTCATGATCTGTGGGAAGCCGAGCACCCGGAGGCCGTAGAACAGCAGGAGGAGGGCGAGTTGCATGGCGGCCGCCGCCACGGCGACCCAGTAACCCCACTTCTTCTCGTTGGCGATGCCCCAGCCGCCGGCGAGCAGTCCGACCGCGATCGCCATCAACAGGGGAGCCCCGAGGCCGTAGAGCAGTCCGAACGCTCCGTCGAGGTACGACAGCATCGTGGCGCCGTACAGCGTCTGGGGTTGGTTCGGGTTGATCCAGCGGTAGCCGTTCACGTCGGTCAGTCTGCCGTGCCGGCCCGACCGAGGGCGACCCGGGACCGCAGCTGACCGCAGGCGCCGTCGATGTCGGTGCCCCGGTTGCGGCGCACCGTGGCGGCGATCCCGCGGGTGCGCAGCCGGGCGGCGAAGTCCAGGACCCGGACCCGTTCGCTGCCCCGGGTCGGGAACCCCGCCGTGGGGTTGAGCGGGATGAGGTTCACGTGGGTGAAGTGCGGCCCCAGCGGCGTGAGGAGGTCGGCGAGCGCATCGGCGTGGGCGTCGGTGTCGTTGACGTCCGCGATGCAGGCGTACTCGAAGGTGACGCGTCGACCGTGACTGCCGGCGACCTCGCGGGCGGCCCGGAGCACCTCGCGGATCGGGTACCGATCGTTGAGCGGGACGAGCGCGGAGCGTCCCGGGTCGTCCGGCGCGTGGAGCGACACGGCGAGCGTCACCGGGAGACGTTCCGCGGCGAGCCGCCGCATCCCGGGCACGACCCCCACCGTTGAGATCGTGATCTGCCGGGCGGAGATGCCGAGATCGCCATGGATGCGCTCCACCGCGGCCCACACCTCGTCGTAGTTCGCGAGTGGTTCGCCCATACCCATGAACACGACGTTGGACACGCGTCGGCTCGACGCGTGCGCGGCCCGTACCACCTGCTCGACGATCTCGCCGCGGTCGAGGTGGCGCTCGAAGCCCGCCTGTCCGGTGGCGCAGAACGTGCAGGCCATCGCACACCCGGCCTGGGACGACACGCAGACCGTGGCCCGGTCGGGGTACTCCATGAGGACGGTCTCGATCTGCGCGCCGTCCCGTGCCGCCCGCCAGAGCCACTTCACCGTGCGGTCGTCGGTGCTGCGCGATTCGACCGCGAGGTCGAGTGCGGTGGGCAGCGCCTCGTCGAGGTGGCGACGCAGGTCCGCCGGCAGGGCGGTCGCCGCGTCGAGGGGGATGCGTTGGGTCCAGAGCGCCTCGTGGATCTGGCGGCCCCGGTACGTCGGGAGGCCGAGGTCGGCGACGAGCTCGGCGAGGTCCGCCGCCGTCGCGGCGTACCGGGATGTGGTCACCGTGCGACCTCGAAGGCGTGGTCCTCCCGGACCGCTCGGAACCCCAGTCGGTCGTAGAGGCCGACGGCCGCAGCGTTCACCGCGTCCACGTAGAGCATCCCGATGACGGCATCGCATCGATGGGCGAGGTGGTCGAGGCCCTCGGCGACGATCGCCGGACCCAGGCCGATGCCCTGCGCGCTCGGATCGACGCCGACCACGTAGATCTCGCCGATGGGCGGACGTCCGGGATCGTCCGTCCGCTTCGTCCAGCACGATGCGACGATCCGACCGTCGAGGCGGGCGATCCGCAGATCCTCGGGTCGGAACCAGTCCTCGGCGCGGCGGGCCGCGAAGGTCTCCTCATCCCATCCCCCCTGCTCGGGGTGCTCGACGAAGGCCCGATTGTTGACGTGCAACCACGCCGCGGTGTCGGAGTCCGCGTCGAACGCGTCGATCGTCACCCCGGGCGGCAGTGGGCGGGGTTCGATCGGGAGACCGACCTCGAGGCGCAGCAGGCAACGGGATCGGACCAGTCCCGCGTCGTGGATCGCGCGGACCACCTCGGCGCGGTCGGGCCGATCGGCACCGGTGAGCCAGATCGTCACCGCGCCGTCGCCGCGCTCCTCGATCGCGGCGAGCGTCGCCCCGATGGCCGGACCGACCGATCCGCCGGGGATGACCCCGACCGTCCACCGCGCCCGGTTCCGCATCGCGTGCAGGACCGTGTCACCGTCGACCACGACGAAGGAGTCCGGCCCGGGTGCCTCGAGATCGCGCCAGGTCGCCTCGCCGAGGGGCCCGACGCCTGAGTCGCGGTGCACCTCGGCGGCCCGGGTGCGGACCCGCTCGCGCACGGCGGCGTCGATCGTCCGTGCGGCGATGGGGGAGTCCACGGGCCGAGGGTACCCTGCGCCCATGGCCCTGCCCCGCGGCGCGAAGGCGCGAGCCGCCATCGTGATCGATCGTCTCGCCGAGTTGTACCCGGGGGCGGAGTGCGAGCTCGCCCACGGCTCGCCGTTCCAACTCCTCGCCGCCACGATCCTCTCGGCCCAGTGCACCGACGAGATGGTGAACGCCGTCACTCCGGCGCTCTTCGCGCGCTACCCCGACGCCGCGGCGCTCGCGGTCGCCGACCCGGAGGACGTGGAGCGGCTCGTGCACTCGACCGGGTTCTTCCGGCAGAAGGCCAAGAACCTGATCGGGATGGCGCGCATCGTCACGGAACGGTTCGGCGGCGAGGTGCCGACGGACCTCGACGACCTCGTCCGCCTCCCGGGGGTCGGGCGCAAGACCGGCAACGTGCTGCGCAGCGTCGCCTTCGACCTCCCGGGACTCCCGGTCGACACGCACGTCGGCCGGCTGTCGAGGCGCCTCGACCTCACGCGGGAGGAGGACCCGGTGCGGGTCGAGCTCGAGCTCAACCGCCTCGTCCCGCCGGCCGAGCGCGGCCGGTTCTCGCTGCGCCTGATCCTCCACGGCCGGCGCGTCTGCAGCGCCCGCCGTCCCGAGTGCGCGTCCTGTGCGCTCGCCGACCTGTGTCCGGCCGTGGGCACCGGCGTGCCACGCGGCGGCGGTTCGGGTGCTCCGGGGCGCGCCGGTGCCCGCAGCGCGCGTCGCTGATGGCGGGTCGTCCGGGGGTCAGGGCATCGATCCCAACGTCCCGAGCGCTCGTTCGACCGCCCGTCGGGCGGTGAGCATCGCGCGCTCCGCGCCGTCGAGATCCGCGGCGACCGCGGAGTCCTCGCTCTCCCGGTAGCGATCGGAGATCGCCACGATCCGGGTCACGAGGTCGTCGAGCACGCTGCGCAGCATCGTCAGTTCTGCGTGGTCCGAGGTGCTGGTCATCGCCGGGGACCCTACGACCTCCCCCGATCGGCGCAACCCTCCGGGGGGACCGCCGGGTGGCGGGTACGATCTGCGGCCATGCTGCGTCGGGTCGATCTCCGTGATGAGCAGGCCGATGCGACGGTCGTGCTCGGCGCGAGCGGGTCGGCCGGACCCGATGCCGCACTCGACACCGTCCGGGCGATCATCGCCGACGTGCGGGAGCGGGGCGACGAGGCGCTGCGCGACACGACAGCGCACTTCGACGGCGTGCACCTCGATGCGATCCGGGTCGACCCGGAACGGGTCGCCGCTGCGTGGGCGGGCGCGCCCCCGGAACTCCGGGCGGCACTCGAGTTCGCCGCCGGACGCATCCGCGCCTACCACGAGGCCCAGCGTGACGCCGCGGCGGAACCGGGCTGGGGGGCCGACGGCATCGCCGTGACCGAACTCGTGCGTCCCGTCGGACGGGCCGGGCTGTACGTGCCCGGAGGTCGCGCGGCCTATCCGTCGACCGTGCTCATGACCGCGATCCCGGCCCGCGTCGCGGGGGTCGGCGAACTCGCACTGTGCGTCCCGCCGGGTCCGGACGGATACCCGCCGGACTCAACCCTCGCCGCCGCTCACCTCGCCGGGGTCGACGAGGTCCACCGGATCGGGGGTGCCCAGGCCATCGCCGCGCTGGCGTACGGCACCGCGACCATCCGTCCGGTCGACGTGATCGTGGGCCCGGGGAACCGGTACGTGAGCCTCGCGAAGGGCGAGGTGTCGGGCGACGTCGGCATCGACTCGCTGGCCGGCCCCTCGGAGCTCGTCGTGATCGCGGACTCGTCGACGCCCCCCGAGCACGTGGCCCTCGATCTCATGGCGCAGGCCGAGCACGGCCCGGACGGCACCGCGGTGGTCATCGCGTGGGACCCGGCGGTGCTCGACGCCGTCGATACGGCACTCGGCGAGCTGGTGGCCGCCGCGCCGCGCCGCGCCGAGATCGAGTCGAACTTCGCGGGCGGCGGGGTGTCGGTCCTCGTGCGCGACGGGGCCCAAGCGGTCGCGGTGTCGAACCTGGTCGCCCCGGAGCACCTCGAACTCGCCGTGGCGGATCCCGATGCGCTCCTCGAGCGGGTCGAGTGCGCGGGCGCCGTGTTCTGCGGCCCGTGGGCCCCGGCGGTGATCGGCGACTACGTGGCGGGGCCGAACCATGTGCTGCCGACGGGCCGCAGCGCCCGCTTCGCGAGCGCGCTGCGCGTCGACACGTTCCGCAAGCACATCCACGTGGTGCGCATGGACCGGCCCGCCCTCGAAGGGGTCGCGCCGCACGTGGCCGTGCTCACGGCCGTCGAGGGACTGGCCTCCCACGGCGAGGCGGTCGCCCGCCGGGTGCGACCGTGAGCCGACCGACGCCCCGCGACGACCTGCGCGCGCTCGAGGGGTACCACTCGCCCCAACTCGACGTCGACGTCCGACTCAACACGAACGAGAGTCCGCTCCCGCCGCCGCCGGCGTTCCTGGACGCCTGGGTCGATGCGTTGCGGGCGACACCGCTCCACCGGTATCCGGACCGGGCCGCGACCGGGCTGCGGCGAGCCCTCGGTGCGTCGTTGGGTCAGCCGGCCGAGCGCGTGTTCTGCGCCAACGGCTCCAACGAGGTGCTCCAGACGCTGATGCTCACCTACGGCGGGCCGGAGCGGTGCGCGCTCGTCGTCGAGCCGACCTATGCGCTCCACTCCCACATCGCACGCATCACCGGCACGCCGGTGGTCGCGATCCCGCGTCGTGCGGACTTCACGGTCGATCCGGTGGCCCTGGGGGCGGCGATCCGCGACCACGATCCGGCTCTCGTGTTCCTGTGCAGCCCGAACAACCCGACGGGCACGGTCGATGGGCCCGAGGTCCTCGGTGCGGCGATCGATGCGGCCCGGGGTCTCGTGGTCGTCGACGAGGCCTACGGCGAGTTCGCCGAGCGCAGCGCGATCGATGTCGTCGACGAGCAGCGAGCACTCGTGGTCGTGCGCACGTACTCGAAGGTCTGGTCGATGGCGGCGCTCCGACTCGGGTACTGCGTGGCCCCGACGTGGGTCGTCGAGGAACTCGACAAGGTGGTGCTGCCGTACCACCTCGCCGCTGCGACCCAGACGGCCGGGACCGTGGCGCTCCGGTTCCGTGAGGAGATGGCCGCCCGGGTCCGGGAACTCGTCGCCGAACGTGAGCACCTGCTCGCCGGTCTCGATCGGCTGGACGGGGTCGAGCCGCTCCCGTCGGGGGCGAACTTCGTGCTGTTCCGGGTCGGTGCGGCCGGTGACCGGGTGGCGGCCCGAACGGTGTGGGAGCGGCTCGTCGCCCGGCGGGTCCTGGTGCGGGACTTCTCCGCATGGCCGGGGGTCGAGGGTTGCCTCCGGGTCACGGTCGGGACGCGGGGCGAGAACGACGCATTCCTCTCCGCCCTCGAGGCCGCGGTGCGCGAGAGTGGCGCCCCATGACGACCCGACGCGCCACCCGTCACCGTGAGACCGCCGAGACCACGATCGACCTCGACCTCCGGGTCGATGGATCCGGCGCGGCCTCGGCGGAGACGGGCATCCCGTTCTTCGACCACATGCTCGCCCAACTCGGGAAGCACGGCGGGTTCGATCTGACGATCCGCTGCGTCGGTGACCTCGAGGTCGACACCCACCACACGATCGAGGACGTCGGCATCGTGCTCGGCGAGGCGTTGAAGGAGGCCCTCGGGGACAAGGTGGGCGTGCGCCGGTTCGCCGACGCCCTCGTCCCGCTGGACGAGGCGCTCGTGCAGGTCGCGCTCGACCTCTCGGGTCGGCCGTTCATCGCGTACGACCTCGACCCCGTCGCGGAGTGGATCGGTACCTTCGACCCCCAACTGGCCGAGGAGTTCTGGCGAGCGTTCGCGTTCGGGGCCGGCATCACGTTGCACATCCGGTCCCTCGCGGGCCGCAACGGGCACCACGTCATCGAGGCCTCGTTCAAGGCGGTGGCGCGGGCACTCCGCGACGCCGTGCGGATCGAGGGCACCGGTGTCCCGTCGACCAAGGGGCGGTTGTAGACCTCTACCCGGCCATCGATCTGCGCGATGGCCACGCGGTGCGACTCCTCCGCGGTGACTTCGCCGCCGAGACCGTCTACGACGCGGACCCGGTCGCGGTCGCACGGCGGTTCGCCGACGCCGGGGCGCCCTGGATCCATGTCGTCGATCTCGATGCGGCTCGCACCGGGGAATCGGCGAACCTCGACGTGATCCGACGGATCCGCGGGGCGGTCCGGTGCCCGATCCAATCCGGCGGTGGTGTGCGATCGGTCGCCGCCGCCGAGGCGCTGCTGGGCGCCGGGGTCGATCGGGTCGTCGTGGGGACGGCGGCGGTCGAGGACCCGGAGCTCGTGGAGTCACTCGCCCGGCGCCACGCCGGTCGGGTCGCGGTCGGCCTCGACGCCCGAGGGCGTGAGGTCGCCGTGCGTGGCTGGGTCGAGGGGAGCGGGCACGACCTGCTCGACCTCGCCGCCCGGTTCGAGGCGGTCGGCGTGGCGGCCCTGGTCGTGACCGAGATCGGGCGCGACGGCACCCTCGAGGGTCCGGACGTCGAGCAGCTCGCGGCCGTCCTCGGATCCTGCGGCATCCCGCTCATCGCGAGCGGCGGGGTCGGGACGCTGGAGGACCTGCGGATCCTCGGCTCGCTGCGGGCCGGGGGTCGTGCGCTCTCGGGGGTCATCACCGGACGCGCCCTCTACGAGGGCCGGTTCGACGTGGCGGAGGCGCTCGAGGCCGTGGCGGGGGCGTCATGACGCCGTTCGAGCAGGAGACGGCGATCTCGGATCTGGGCGCCGGGCGCTACGGCGTCGACGTGTCCGGCAACTGGTCGGTGCCGACGGGGCCGAACGGGGGCTACGTCGCCGCGCTCATCCTCCGTGCCCTGACCGCGGCGGTCGACGACCCGTCGCGCGCGCCGCGATCGTTGACCATCCACTACCTGAGCGCGGCCCGGGAGGGTCCGGCCGAGGTGGCCGTCACGGTCGAACGCACGGGCCGTTCGCTCACGAGCCTGACCGCGCGGCTCGTCCAGGGTGCGCGCCTCATCGCCATCGCCACGGCGGCGTTCTCGGCCTCGCGCGACGGGGTCGAGTTCTGCGACCTCACGATGCCGTCGATCCCCGGACCCGAGCACTACCGCGCCCCGAGGATCCCCGAGGGCGCGCTCCCGATCGCCCGTCGATGGGACACCCGGTGGGCCATCGGCCGACCCCGCAGCCCGCTGGACCCGGGGCCGGCGGCGGATCGGGCGGTCGCGGGCGGCTGGATCCGACTCCCGGAGCAGCAGGCGATCGACGCCATCGTCGCCGCGGCGATCACGGACGCGTGGATGCCGCCCGTGTTCTCGAAGGTGGACGAGATGATCGCGGTCCCCACCGTGGACCTCACGATCCACTTCCGCACCGCGCTCCCGCTCGCCGACCTCGCGGCCGATGCTTTCGTGCTCGCGGTCTTCCGGACGAACGTGATCGCCGAGGGGTTCCTCGAGGAGGACGGCGAGGTCTGGGCCCCGGACGGGACGCTCATCGCACAGAGCCGGCAGCTCGCCGTGGTCCTGCCGTTCGGCTGACCGTTCAGCGGCGGTCGCGCAGCTGGTCGACGAGGAAGGCGAGCACCTCGGCCTCCTCGGCCCAACCCTCCTGGCGCCCGGAGGGTCCGGCGTGGCCAGCGCCCATCTCCGTGCGGAGCACCAGCATCCGGTCGTCGGTGCGGTTCGCCCGGAGCTTCGCCACCCACTTCGCCGGCTCCCAGTACATGACCCGGGTGTCGTTGAGGCCGCCGGCGACGTACATCGCCGGGTAGTCGCGGGGCGTGACGTTGTCGTAGGGCGAGTAGGAGAGCATGTACGCGAACGCCTCCGGGTCGTGGAGCGGATCACCCCACTCCTCCCACTCCTCGACGGTCAGCGGGAGGCTGGGATCGCTCATGGTGCTCACGACGTCCACGAACGGGACCTCCGCGGAGATCGCCCGGAACTGGTCCGGGGCGAGGTTGCTCACCGCCCCCATGAGGAGACCCCCGGCGCTGCGACCGCGGGCTCCGAGCCGGTCGGGGCTGGTGAACCCCTCGGCGCAGAGCGTGCGCGCGCATGCGACGAAATCCGAGAACGAGGTGCGTTTGGCGAGCATCGAGCCCTGCTCGTACCAGGACCGGCCCATCTCGCCGCCGCCCCGGATGTGGGCGATCGCGAACACGAAGCCGCGGTCGAGGAGGCTCGGACGGTAGATCGAGAACGAGGGCTCGATGCAGATCTCGTAGGCGCCGTAGCCGTACAGGAGGGCCGGCGCGGTGCCATCGATCGGGGTGTCCGACCGGTGGACGATCGAGATGGGGATCCGTTCGCCGTCCTCGGCCGTGGCCCACCGGCGTTCGCTGCGGTAGAGGGACGGGTCGTACCCGGGCACGACGGTGCTGCGCACGATGACCTCGGAGTGGTCGTCGAGGCGATGGTCGACGTCGATGGGCGGACGCACCATCGAGGCGTAGTGGTACCGGAGCGCGGGGGAGTCGTACTCGGGATTCGCGCCGACCGACACCGTGTAGACGGGATCCGGCATCGGGATGACGTGCTCGGAGCCGTCGTCGATCCGCACGATGCGGATGTGCTCGAGTCCGTCCCGCCGTTCGGAGCAGACCACGTGGCCCGCGAGCACGTCCACCGCCGCGATGCGGGTGTCCTCCCGGTGCGGGACCAACGGGGTCCAGTGCTCCGGTCCCGCGTCGCCGACGGGCGCGGTGACCACCCGGAACCCCGGTGCGTCGAGGTTGGTGAGGATGACCCACCGGTCGCCGGCCGGATCGCGGAGGTGATCGACCTCGAACTCCACGCCGGGCACCCGTCCGGCGATCGGTCGCGGATCCGCCTCGGGATCGGCGGCGGGGATCCAGTGGGCGTCGGAGGTCGTCCGGGAGGCTGAGGGCATGACGATGTGATCGCCCGAGCGCGTCGCGTGCACGCTGAGGAAGAAGTGCTCGTCGTCCTCCTGGTGCACGAGGACGTCCTCGGTGGCCGCCGTCCCGATCCGATGCCGCCAGACCTGGAACGGTCGCACCGAGGCGTCGGGCCGCGTGTAGAAGAGGAACGCCGCATCGGCCGACCACGCCACGCCGTAGTACAGGTCGGGAACGTCGTCGTCGAGGTCGGTGCCGGTCCGGAGGTCGCGGATGCGGAGTCGGTACCGCTCGGAACCGTTCGTGTCGACGGTGTAGGCGAGGAGGTGGTGGTCGGGGCTCACCTCGAGCGCGCCGAGCGAGAGGAACTCGTGCCCCCGGGCCAGCGCGTTCTCGTCGAGCACCACCTCGCCGTCGTCGTCGGCCGGAGCGCCGGCCGGCCGGCGGCGGTACTCGGCGTACGGTCGATCGGCGAACGTACGGACGAAGTAGTCCCACGGGCCCTTCCGGTCGGGCGCCGAGTCCTCCACGGCGGGGATGCGGCCCTCGATCTCCCGCACGATCTCGTCGCGGGTGGCGCGGGTCGGCGCGAGCGCGGCGTCGGCGTAGCGGTTCTCGGCCTCGAGGTACGCGAGGACCTCGGGGTCCTTGGGGTCGCCCCGATCGGCGAGCCACGCGTAGTCGTCGGTCCTGGTCGTCCCGTGCGCCGAGAGGACGGTGGGCCGGCGCGGGGCCACGGGGGGCGACGGTTCGTGCATCGCCGGGAGTCTCGCACGCCGGTGGCGGCGGATCGTCGGTCGGATACGGACCGGGGCGGTCCGGGCCCCTTCGCTACGCTCGCCGGATGCCGGAGTCCGTGCCCATCGCCTTCACCGACGCCGAACTCGACGCAGTGGCCTGGAACGCTGACGGCCTCGCGACGGCGATCGTGCAGGAGGAGGGGACCGGCGAGGTCCTCATGCTGGCCTGGGTGAACCGGGATGCGCTGCAGCGATCGCTCGAGACCGGCCGGACCTGGTTCTGGAGTCGGAGTCGGCAGGAGTTCTGGTGCAAGGGCGAGACCTCGGGGGACCGCCAGTTCATCCGGCGGGCCGCCTACGACTGCGACGTCGACGCGGTCCTCTTCGTGGTCGAGCAGGAGGGTCGCGGCGCGTGCCACACCGGGGCGCGTTCCTGCTTCTTCCGTGAGTTCGGCTCCGGTGCGACCCCGGGACGAGTGTGAGCATCGCCGCACGACCCTCGATCGAGGAGTTCCGGGCCCTCGCCCGCGACCACACCGTGGTGCCCGTGTGGACGACGGTGCTCGCCGACTACGAGACGCCGGTCAGTGCCTTCGCCAAGTTGGTCGGCGACGATGACGGGTTCCTCCTCGAGTCGGTGGAGCACGGCGAGCGCTGGGGCCGGTTCTCGTTCATCGGTCGGGATCCGGAACTCACCCTCGTCGTGCGCGGTCGAGCGGTGGAGGCGATCGGCGAGCTCCCGGCCGGGGTGCCGACGGATGCCGGGGCCCTCGCAGCGCTCGACGCGCTGCTCGCCCACCACCGTGCCCCGACGTTGGAGGACCTGCCCCCGTTCCACGGCGGGGTCGTGGGGTACCTCGGGTACGACGTCGTCCGCGAGGTGGAGCACCTCCCCGATGCACCGCCCAACGACCGGGGATGGCCGGATGCGGTCCTCACCGTCACCGGCCACGTCACCGCGTTCGACCACTTCGCCCAGCGGCTCCACGTCATGGAGAACGTCTTCGTGGGGGGCGACGAGTCCGAGGCCGAGCTCGACGCCGCGTACGCCGCGGCGGTCGGACGGCTCGGGCGACGGGTCGCCGACCTCGGTCGTCCGTTGCCGTACGACCCGGTCCTGCCTCCGGCCGAGCGCCCGACCGACGTGGCGCCCCACACGACTTCGTTCCCGCCGGGCGGGTACGAGCGTGCCGTCGCCGTGGCCAAGGAGCACATCCTGGCCGGCGACATCTTCCAGGTCGTCCTCGCGCAGCGCTTCGACCTCGAGGGCGAGTACGACCCGTTCTCCGTCTACCGGGTGCTCCGCCTCGTGAACCCGTCCCCGTACATGTACCTCCTGCGCCACCGTGAGGCCACGCTGGTCGGGTCCTCGCCCGAGCCGATGGTGCAGGTGCTCGACGGTCGGGTCATCAGTCGGCCGATCGCCGGGACACGGTTCCGCGGACGCGACGAGGCCCACGACCGGCGCTTGGCGGCGGAACTGCTCGAGCACCCGAAGGAGCGGGCCGAGCACGTGATGCTCGTCGATCTTGCCCGCAACGAT
>JALRDW010000239.1 GCA_023262065.1 Acidimicrobiia bacterium
CGGGCGCCGCACTCCCCGATGCGGCGCATGCGGGCGACGCGCCGCTCGTCGCCGCGTCGGTGGGCGTACTGGTGCTCGCCGCGCTCGCGCTCGAGGTCCGCCGGGGCACGATGCAGGGCGCGACCGTCGCGATCCTCGGCGTGCTCGCCGCCAGCGCCGGCCTGCTGCGACTCCTCGACCTGCCGGGCGGCGGGAGCGGCATCTTCTTCCTCATCGTGCTGGCCGGTGCGGCCTTCGGCCCCCGGTTCGGCCTGCTGCTCGGCCTCACGTCGATGGCGGTCAGCGCGATCGTCACCGGCGGGATCGGACCGTGGCTCCCCTTCCAGACGCTCGCCCTCGGGTGGATGGGCGCGGGCGCCGGATTCCTCGGACTCGTGACCCGGCGCATGCGCCCGTGGGCCGAGGTCGTGGCGCTCGCAGCCTACGGATGGCTGTGGGGATTCACGTACGGCGCGATCCTCAACCTCTGGTTCTGGCCGTTCCAACGGGACGGCGGCGCGCTCTCCTGGACTCCCGGCCTCGGCCTCGGCGAGACCCTCCGCCGCTACTGGTCCTTCTACGTGGCCACCTCGTTGGCCTGGGACGCTGCGGGCGCGCTCGCCAACGCGCTCATCATCCTCGCAGTGGGCGTCGCCGTGCTCAGGACCCTGCGACGGTTCGCACACCGCCTCGATCCGGTGGTGGCCTTCGATCCCGCTCCGGATCAGACCGAGCGCGTCCAGGCCGCGAACAGCGTGGCATAGCGGCCGCCGCGCGCGACGAGTTCGTCGTGGGATCCGAGTTCGAGGATCCGTCCCTCATCGACGACCGCCACCCGGTCGCAACGAGCCGCAGTCGAGAGGCGGTGCGCGACCACGATGACGGTCCGACCCTCGGTGAGGGCCTCGAGTGCCCGCTCGACCTCGAGCTCGGTACCGGGGTCGAGGTTGGAGGTCGCCTCGTCGAGCACGAGGACCGTGGGGTCCGCGAGCGCCGCACGGGCGAGGGACACGAGTTGCTTCTCCCCCGCCGACAGGCGCGACCCGCGCTCCCGGACCTCCGTGTCGAGGCCCTCCGGGAGGGACTCGAAGTGCTCGCGCAGCCCCAGTGCGTCGACCGCGGCCTCGATCCGGGCGTCGTCCGCGTCGGGATCCCCCACCCGGATGTTGTCGCGGAGCGTCCCGGCGAACAGGTACCCCTCCTGCGGCACGACCACGATCCGCTCGCGCAACGAGGCGCGGGTCGCGTCACGCAACGACACACCGCCGTAGGAGACCTCGCCGGCGAGCGGGTCGTAGAACCGCGCCATCAGCTTGGCGAGCGTGGACTTGCCGGCGCCCGTCGGACCCACGAGGGCGACCCGCTCCCCCGGCGCGACCGTGATGGACACGTCCGTGAGCACCGTCGGCCCGAGCGGGTGCTCGATCCCGTCGGTGTCGGGGGGCCCGCCGCCGTAGGCGAAGGTCACCCCGGCCACCTCGAGCGCGCCGGTCGGCGGCAGATCGACCGCGCCCGGCCGCTCCGGGACGGAGTTCGGCGTATCGAGCAGGCCGAAGATCTTGGCGAGCGCGGCCCCTGCGGACTGCAGCGTGTTGTAGAGCTGGCTCAACTGCTGGATGGGTTCGAACAGGTTGCTGAGGTACAGGACGAACGCGAGCACGGTGCCGACCTCGAGCGCGTCGTTGCTCACGAGCACACTGCCGGCCCCCACGACCACCGCGATACCGAGCACCCCGGTGAACTCGACGACCGGGAAGTACCGGGTCGCGATCCGGACCGTCTCGATGTTGGCCTCGTACTGCGCCTCGTTCGTCGCCTCGAACCGCTCGATGAAGCCGCCCTCCCGACCGTAGGCCTGCACGACGCGCACGCCCTCGAGGCCCTCCTGCAGCGTGGACAGGTTGCTGCTGATCGAGTCGCGCACGTTCAGGTACGCGGTGTTCGACCGGTTGCGGAACCAGATGCTGGCGGCGAGGAGCGGCGGGACGACGATGATCGTGCAGAGCGTCAGCTCCCAGGACAGCAGGGTGATGACGACGAGGGTGCCGACGAAGATGAGTACGTTCTGCACGAACATCACGAGACCCTGCGACACGAGTTCCTGCAGCGCGTCGATGTCCGAGGTCATGCGGGCGACGAGTCGCCCCGTCTTCTCACGTTCGAAGAACCCGAGGTCGAGACCGGTCAGGTGCCGGAACACCCGGGTCCGCAGGCCCCGGAGGAAGTCCTCCCCCGTGCGGCTCACGTTCCAGATGACGGCTCGCCCGAACCCGGCCCCGAGCAGGGCCACGACGAGGTACGCGATGGCGGCCGCGTTGACCACGCGCCCGTTCCGGGCCACGAGTCCCGCGTCCACTCCCCAGCGCACGATGAGCGGACCGGCGAGCAGGGCCGCGGTCTGGACGACGAGCAGCGCCGTGGCCACGAGCACCGCCCCGCGTTGGGGTCGCAGCATCCGGGCGAGCCGCACCAGGACGCGTCTCGCCGCGGCGCGATCGATCCGTGACTCCTCGTCGAGCGGGCCGGACTCGATCCAGCCGCCCCTCACGACGGGCTCCCCTCGATCGCGGCCTCGTCGTCCTCGATGCGCGCGAGCACCTCGCGGTAACGCTCCGACGTCGCGAGCAGTTCCTCGTGCGTGCCCGTGGCGACCGCGCGTCCCTCATCGAGGAGCACGACACGATCGGCCAACGCGATGGTCGCCGGACGGTGGGCGATGATCAGGGTGGTCCGACCGTCCATCACCTCGGCGAGTGCGGACCGGATCTCATGCTCCTTGGACGGGTCCACCGCCGAGGTCGCATCGTCGAGGATGAGCACCCGCGGGTCGTGGAGCACCGCCCGGGCGATCGCGATGCGCTGACGCTGACCACCCGACAACGAGTAGCCGTGCTCACCGATGACCGTGTCGTACCCGTCGGGCAGCGCGGCGATGAACCCGTGGGCACCGGCGAGACGCGCCGCGCGCTCGACGAGGTCGAAGGGTGCACCGGGGTCGGAGAATGCGATGTTGTGCCGGACCGAGTCCGAGAACAGGAACGTGTCCTCGAACACGATGCCGACCTCGTCGCGCAACGCGGCGACCGGGACATCCCGGACGTCGACCCCGTCGAGCAGGACGCGGCCGGCGGACACGTCGTAGAACCGGGGCACGAGGCGGGCGACCGTGGTCTTGCCACTCCCGGTCGCCCCGACGATCGCGACGGCCTCCCCACCCCGCAGGTGCAGGTCCAACCCCCCGAGCACCTGCCGACCGGTGGCGTAGGCGAACGACACGCCCTCGAACCGGAGATCACCCGGACCCGGCGGGAGTGGGACCGGATGGTGCGGGTCGGCGACCTCCGGGTCCGTCGCCAGCACCTCGTGGATGCGACCGGCCGCCGCCGAGGCCCGTGAGGCCTGGGCGATGAGCATGCCGACCATGCGCAGGGGCCAGATCAGCATCGCGACGTAGAGGTTGTAGGCGAGGATGTCGCCGATCTGCAGCCGTCCGTCGAGGACGAGGTGACCGCCGTACCAGATGATCGCGACGAGCGAGATGGTCGGGAGCAGATCGATGAGCGGCATGAACCACGCCCGCATCCGCGCGGCCTGGAGCGAGCGCTCGTAGACCGCGTCGGCGCGCACCGCAAGACGTTCGTTCTGCATGCGCTCGGCACCGAACCCCTTCACCACACGGATCCCCGACAGTGACTCCTCGACCACGCCGGAGAGTCCCGACAACTCCTGTTGGAGCGCGAGGTTCACCGGCGTGATCCGTCGCGAGAAGACGGTGGCCGCGCGGTTGAGGAGCGGCAGCAGACCGAGGGCGAGCACCGCGAGGACCACGCTCTTGGAGACCATGATCACGATGACACCGAGCATCGTCAGGAGACTGGCCGCGGTGAGCGGGATGAGGATCACGACCTGGTTGATCTGCTGCAGGTCGGAGTTCGCGCGGGCCATGAGCTGCCCGGTCTGGGCCTCGTCGTGGAACGCGAAGTGCAGGCGCTGGAGGTGGGCGAAGAGCTGCGCGCGCAGGTCCGTCTCGGTGCGCAGTGCGATGCGGAACGCGCAGTAGCGCCGGATCCCCGAGGCGCCGGCCTGCAGGACCCCGAACCCCAGCATCACCGCGATGAGCACGAGCACGCGCCCGGTGTCACCGCTCCGGATGCCGTCGTCGACGGCCGCGCCCGCGAGCTGCGGGACGACCAACCGGGCCACCGTCCACGCCGCGCCGGCCGCGATCCCGGCCGCCACCCAGCTCCACTGCGGACGCGTGGCGCCGCGGATGAGCCGCCAACCGGCTCGGCGTGCTTCGCGTTCGGCGTCCACGGGGCTCCTCGCGTGCCCGGACGGGGGGACTCGGACCGCGCCGCCGAGGCTACCCGAGGGCGCGGGTCGCGCCGCCGGTCCTCACTCGACGCCGAGGAGTTCGAGCGTGAGCTGCTCGAGCACCGCGCCGACCGCCGGGTCGTCGGGCGAACCGACCATGACGACGACCCGACCGCCCGCGGCGACGAGCTCGGCGGCGAGGCGACCGGCGACCGCGGGGTTCGAGTCCGCGAGCAGCACGACGGGTGCCGAGCGTTCGACCGCGGTCCACGCCGATGCCGAAGCGTCGGGCGAGCTGCACCGGATCGTGACGGGTGCGGGTGCGGGTTCCGTGATCACAGACTGGCCTTCCGTCGGGCGGTCTCCGCTGCGTGGAGCACCGCGAGGATCTCCTCCCCCACCAGTTCGTCCCGGCGGAGGAGTTCGTCGCGCAGGGCCTCGACGAGGTCCCGGTTGACGTCGAGCAGGGCGCGCACGTCGGACTTGGCGCGCTCGAGGATGCGTTCGACCGCGCGCCGCGCGTCGTCGTTGGCGAGGACCTTGGCCACGATGCCCTGGGTCACCGGGCCGGCCTCGACCGCGTCGAAGGACACGAGGGTGCCGGCCATCCCGAAGGACCCGACCATCTGCGCCGCGACCCGGGTCGCCGCCGCGAGGTCGCCGCCCGGACCCGTGCCCGCCTCGCCGAAGAACAGCTCCTCCGCCGTCATGCCGCCGAACGAGATCTGGATCGCCGCGATGAGCTCGGTGCGGGTGCGGGTGTAACGCTCCTCGGTGTCGGAGTGCGCGAGCAGGCCGAGCGCGTCCTTGCGCTTGACGATCGAGAGCACCTCGAGCTTGCGGCCCACGCCGACGAGGTGGGCGACCACGGCATGGCCGGCCTCGTGGGTCGCGATGGTGCGGCGCTCGTCGTCGGTGTACTCGACCGGCTGCTTGAGGCCGATCTCCTCGGTCATCTTGGCCTGGTGGACATCGGTCCAGTCCATCGACTCGCGCCCGTCGCGCAGTGCCCAGACGAGCGCCTCGTCGAAGAGGTGCTCGATCATCACCGGCGAGTAGCCGAGCGTGATCGCGGCCAGTTGGTCACGGCGGTCGTCCCGATCGAGCTCCGGGACGTGGGCCTTCTTGCGCAGGTAGTAGTCGATGATCTCGCGACGCCCCGACCGGCTCGGCAGGTCGAAGGCGATGGAACGGTCGAACCGACCAGGGCGCAGCAGCGCCGGATCGAGGTCGGCGGCGCGGTTCGTCGCACCGATGACGAGGATGTTGGACGCCACGGGCGGTCGCTTCGTGATCTGCCTGGCGTCGGGGAGGAACCGGTTCACGAGGTCGACCACGCCGCCCCGCATCCGACTGCCGAGTGTCGGCTCGTCGAAGGACTGCATCTGCACGAGCAGCTCGTTCACCACGCCGCTGATGCCCTCCGACATGGTGGAGCGTTCGGTCCCCTCGCCCGAGCCGGTCGCGCGCGACCGCATGCCACTCCGGGCCGCCGCGATCGCATCGATCTCCTCGATGAACCCGATCGCTCCGCCCTCCCGCCGAGCGGTCGCTCGGAGCTTGCGGAAGAACGAACGGATCTTGCGGTTCGTCTGGCCGTAGTACATCGACTGGAACGCGCTCGCGGACACGAAGAGGAACGGCACGCCGGCCTCTCGCGCCATCGCCTTGGCCATGTAGGTCTTGCCGGTGCCGGGCGGACCCTCGAACAGGATCGCCCGGCGCGGGTTCCCACCCATCCGATCGCGGAACGTGCGGAAGGCGAGGAAGAGGTTGAGGGTCTTGACGACCTCCTCCCGCACGGTGCCGAGGCCCACGACGTCGTCGAGGGTTACCGGGATCTCGCTCGGGCGGTACATCACGTGGGGCGACCGGCCGGCGGTCGCCAGCGGGATGATGAGCACCAGGCTCAGCACGAGGATGAGGATCACGCCGGGCACGAGCTGCTGCATCTCGGGCGACAGCCGGATGTCCGGCCACCCGAGCGTGATCGGGTCCCCCGTCACGAGGCCCCACAGGAGCACGGTGGCGATGACGGCGAGGACGATCGCGATGTCACGGAGGCGACGACGTCGGAACGCCTCGCGGTGGGCCGAGACGTCCGCGACGCCACGCAGGACGGTGTGACCGCCCAACAGGCTCAGGTCTTCCATGAGTGGCGGTTCACCTCCCCAGTGGCGCGTGGTCCGGCGCGGTGGCGCCGTGACGGGAGCGGTATCGGCGCCCGATCCGACGACCTGTAGGGGCGATCGGAGCGCGGGACAGGACCCGGGGCGGGCCCGGGTTAGGGTCGCCCGATGCCCGCCGACGCCGGGGTGGATCCCCGCAGCGCCCGCCTCGTGCAGGGCGGTATCGCCCTCGCCCTCGGCGCGTGGTTCGCCTTCCGCCTCGACCCGGTCGTCCCGGTGCTGGCCGCCCTGTGCGCCGTCGAGGCGGCCGTCGCACCCCGCGGGCCGCTCCTCGGGCCGGCCCGTCTGATCCCCGGGGGACCCCTCCGGCGCACCCCGCTGCTGCCGGAGCGCCTGACCCTCGGGATCGAGGCCGCCGCCCTCGCCGTCGCCACGATCCTGCTCCGGGGACCTGCGAGCCGGATCGGTGACCTCCTCGCCCTCGCCACGGGCATCGTGGCGGCGGTGGACGCGACCTCGACGCTGTCGCCGGGCCGATGGCTGGCGGACCGGATCGGGCCCGGGGGCCCGGGCGGCGGTCGGGTCGGTCCCGACGACCCCGAGTGACGGGACCCGGCGGGACCGGGCTCAGTCGCCGAGGCGCGCGTAGCGACCCCGGTAGTACAGGAGGGGCCCCGCCTGGTCGTCGACGCCGAGGTCCTGCACCTCGCCGATGACCACCATGTGGTCGCCCGCGTCGTGGACCGCCCAGATGGTGCAGTCGAGGAAGGCGTGGACCTGGTCGAGGAGCGGCGATCCGTTGGGCGACCGGTGCCAGGCCACCCGGGAGAACCGGTCCTCCCCCGGCGTCGCGAAGATCCGGCAGACCTCCTCCTGCGAGTCATCGAGGATGTTCACCGCGAACCGGCCCGCCCGCTCGATGCGCGGCCAGGACCCCGAGGTCTTGGCCGGGCAGAACAGGACGAGCGGCGGGTCGAGGGAGACCGAGGTGAAGGAGTTCGCGGCGAGCCCCACCGGCTCGTCCCCGTCCATCGCGGTGACGATGGTGATCCCGGTCGCGAACCGCCCGAGCACCTCGCGGAACGAGGGAGCCTCGGGACGGAGGACGTGATCGTCGGCGCGGTCGGTCATCGCCGGAGGCCGTGGATGCCGCCGTGCGGGGTGAGGTCGAGCCGGAGCCCCTCGCGGGCTGCGAGCACCACGAGCTGCGCGTCGTCACGGGCCGCGATCGAGCGGGCGTGCGCCTCGTTGCGGTCGACGCTCGCGTCGCAGTGGGTCGGATCGTGGTGGAACAGTGCGAGCGCCCGGACGCCGGAGCGTCGGGCGACCTCGACCGCGTAGTCGACCGTGCTGTGGCCCCAGTGCCGCTTCGCCGGGTACTCCTCCACCGTGTGCTGCGCATCGTGGATGAGGAGGTCGGCCCCCGCACACAGGTCGACGACCTCGCCCGGCACGTGATCGTCGGGGTGCTCGGTCGAGCAGCCCGGCCCGTGGTCGGGGACGTAGACGACCACCGTGTCCGCGAGCTCCACCCGGAACCCGAGGGTCGGACCCGTGTGCCGGACTCGCGCCGCGGTGACCTTGGCGTCGCCGAGGGCGAACGGTCCCGGTTCCACGTCGTGGAACGTCACGCTCGCCGGCAGGTCACCCGGACGGATCGGGAAGAACGGAGGGCCCATGAACCGCTCGAACACCTCGGCGAGCGATCCCTCCGGGTGCACGGGCCCGTGGACGGCGATCGCGCTCGCCGCGTGGTGCAACGGCGTGAAGAACGGCAGCCCCTGCACGTGGTCCCAGTGCATGTGGCTCAGCAGCACGTCGCCGCGCCATCCGTCGGCGCGTCCCGCGGCGACGAGTTCGGCCCCGTAGGACCGCAGGCCGGTGCCGAGGTCGAGCACGATCGGGTCGTGGTCGGGCGCGTCGATCACCACGCACGACGTGTTGCCGCCGTAACGCGCCAGCCCCGGTTCGTCGCACGGCGTCGAGCCGCGCACGCCGTGGAAGGTGACCGCGATCCCCCCGGACATGAGGCCGGAAGGGTACCGGCGGCCGCCGGGCCGGCGAAAGTGCCGGAGGTCCGATGTGACGCGCGGCGCATCGGCCCGGGTGCTCGGGGGCTACCGTCTGCACCCATGACCGAAGCGCGCCACCTGACCGCCAACGGGGTCGACATCGCCTACCTCGAGGCCGGCCCCGCCGATGGCCCACTCGCCCTGTGCCTCCACGGGTTCCCGGACCACGCGCCGACCTGGCGCCACCTCATGCCGCGGCTCGCCGACGCCGGGTACCGGGTCGTCGCACCCTGGCTGCGGGGTTACGCGCCCACCGGGCTCGCGCCCGACGGCAACTACCAGGTCGCATCCCTCGCACTCGACGCCCTCGCGCTCACCGACGCGCTGGCGGGTGACGGCGACGCCGTGATCGTCGGCCACGACTGGGGCGCGATCGCCACGCACACCGCAGTGGCCCACCGGCCCGATCGGTTCTCGCGCATGGTCGCCCTCGCAGTCCCGCACGCTGCGGCGATGGGGGCGCACCTGTTCGAGCCCGAGCAGCTCAAGCGCATGTGGTACCAGTTCTTCTTCCAGCTCCCCACCGCCGACGTCGTGGTGCCCCTCGGCGACTACGCGGTGATCGACACCCTCTGGCGCGACTGGTCACCCGGGTACACGCCGGATCCCGAGGACCTCCGAGCCCTCAAGGCGACCTTCGACGCGCCCGGCGCACTCGGAGCGGCCCTCGACTACTACCGGTTCGTGCACGGCACGAAGGCGAGCGACCCCGCACTGGACGCGGTGCAGGGCGCGTTCCTCGCCCCGATCCCGGTGCCGACGCTGTACCTGCACGGGGCCGACGACGGCTGCATGGGGGCGGGCATGGTCTCCGAGGCCGAACTCACCCCGTGGTACCCGGCCGGCGTCGAGATCGTGGTCGTGCCGGACGCCGGGCACTTCCTGCACCTCGAACAGCCCGACGCGGTGAACTCGCGCATCGTGGAGTTCCTCGCCCGATGAGTGCCCCGAACCGCCCCGACGGTGCCCGCGGCGCCATCACCCTGCACACGGTGATCCTCACCCTCACGATCCTCGGCCTCGCCGGGGTGATCGTGATCGGCCTCGTGCTCGCGTTCTCCGGCTTCACCGGGATCGGACTCGTCGTGCTCGGACTCTTCGCCGTGCAGGCCCTCTACGGCTGGATGCTGTACCGGCGGCTGGCCCCGACGGACGTCGCGGGCCTGCGCAGCGAGCCCACCGACCCGCCCACCGACGGACCGACCGACGAGGTCTGACCGGGACGCTCAGGTCCCGGGCGTCTCGTACGGGCGCTGGCGGGGCTTGACCGCGTCCCGCTTGGGCACCATCACCTTGCGGCGGAAGTAGCAGACCTCCTCGCCGCGCTGGTTGTAGCCGAAGGTCTCGACGCTCACGATCCCGCGATCGGGCTTGCTCGAGGACTCGACCTTGTCGAGCACGCGGGTCTCGGCGTAGATGGTGTCGCCGTGGAAGGTCGGGCGCTTGTGCTGCAGCGTCTCGATCTCGAGGTTGGCGATCGCCGCACCGCTCACATCGGGGACGCT
>JALRDW010000244.1 GCA_023262065.1 Acidimicrobiia bacterium
CTCCGCAACGGCACGAGCCCGGCCCCCTGGCACGCGCTGCGCTGCTGCCTCACCCCCACCGCGCCTCCCACCACCGAAGGAGACCGCCCGATGACCGCGCTTACACAGCGACTGCTCCGCTGGACCCTGGTTGCCCTGCAGGCCGTGGCCTGCGCCGCCGCCGTCGCCCAGACCGACTGGCCGGTCAAGCCCATCCGCATCATCGTGCCCACGCCGCCGGCAACCAGATCGTCATCTCCTCGGACCGACCCCCGAAGCAGATCCCGCGCCTCGAGGATCGGCTCCGCACCCGCCTCGAGTGGGGCCTCATCACCGACGTGTCCCCACCGGAGTTCGAGACCCGCCTGGCGATCCTCCGCATGAAGGCCGAGTCGGAGAACCTCGATGGCATCCCGCCGGGGGTCCTGGACTTCATCGCGTCGAACATCTCGGACAACGTGCGCGAACTGGAGGGGGCGCTCATCCGGGTCGCCGCCTACTCGAGCCTCAACCGGGCGCCGCTGACCGAGGAGATCGCCCGCCAGGTCCTCAACGACATCCTCCCGCCGACCCAGCCCCGGATCATCACGCCCGAACTGATCCTCGACGAGACCGCCAAGATGTTCGGCTTCACGGTCGAGGACCTCTGCGGCAAGAGCCGGCGACGACCGCTCGTCATCGCCCGCCAGATCGGCATGTACGTCTTCCGCGAGATGACCGATTACTCCTACCCCCGGATCGCCGAGGAGTTCGGCGGCCGGGACCACACCACGGTCATCCATGCGGTCGAGAAGGTGAAGTCGCTCATGACCGAGCGCCACATCGTGTTCGACCAGGTCAACGAGCTCATGGGGAGGATCCGGCTCGGGACCAGTGCATAACCCTGTGGATGGCTGGGGATAACCGGGTCCGCGCGGTGGGAAACCCCACAGGGCAGTATCCGAGGTCCCCTCGACCGGTGGACGGCTGTGGACGACCACGGGCGGGTCGGAATCACCCCTGACCTGCGGTGATGGCCACTTCTCCACAATCCACAGGCCCTACTACCACTACAACCATCATCAAGACACTTCGGTGTTCGGAGGACCATCGCCGTGAAGTTCCGTTGCGAACGAGACACCCTGGCCGAGTCGATCGGCATCACCCAACGGGCCGTCGCGGCCCGGAGCGGAGCCATGCCGGTGCTCTCGGGCATCAAGGTGACGGCGGCCGACGACGCCATCGAACTGGTCGGCTCCGACCTGGACCTCACGATCCGGGTCCGGATCCCGGCCCAGGTCGACGTGCCCGGCACCGCCGTGGTCCCCGCCAAGCTCTTCGACGGGCTCACCAGCCGGCTCAAGCCGGGGAGCGTGACCTTCGAGGTCGCCGGCGACGACGCCCGCATCTCCGGCGGTCCGGCCCAGGTCAGCGTGCGGCTGCTGCCGGCCGAGGAGTTCCCCCGGGTCGGCGAACCCGAGGGCACCACCGTGAGCGTGGAGGCCGGACCGTTCGCGGAGGCCCTGCGTCAGGTCATCCCGGCCGCCTCGAAGGACGACGCCCGTCCGATCCTCACCGGGGTCCTGCTGGCGGCCACCGCCACCGGGCTGCGGCTGGTGGCCACGGACTCGTACCGCCTCGCGGTGCGCGACCTGGCCGGGGTCGGCCTCCTCGCCGAGGGCCAGAAGGTGCTCGTCTCGGCGAAGGGCCTCAACGAGGTCCAGCGAGTGTTCGGGTCGGGCGAGATCACGGTCACCCTCGGGGAGCGCGAGGTCGGGTTCGCGTCCGAGGACCGCTCCGTGGTGACGCGCCTCATCGATGGTGACTTCCCGAACTACGAGCAGCTCATCCCGAACGGGTACCCGAACCGACTCACGGTGGCGCGCGAGGCGCTCGAGGAGGCGGCCCGGCTCATGCAGATCGTCGGCGAGGGTCGGGACTCGACGCCCGTGCGCCTGACGATGAGCGCGGACGGTCTCGAGTTGAGTGCCACCGCGCAGGAACGGGCGGACGCGAAGGAGTCCATCGAGGCGAAGTTCGAGGGCACCGACATGAGCGTCGCGTTCAACCCGCAGTTCCTGCTCGACGGGCTCTCGGCGATCGGGGGTGAGGAGGCGCTGCTCGAGACGGTCGACCCGCTCAAGCCCGCGACCCTGCGGTCCACGGGCGACCAGAGCGGGGAGTTCCTCTACCTGCTCATGCCCGTGCGCATCTCCTAGCCCTCGCGACCCGCGTTGCTCCTGGTCCGCCTCTGGCTCACCGATTTCCGCTGCTACGAGGTGCTCGAACTCGAGCTCCCGCCGGGCTGCACGGTGATCACGGGCGCGAACGGGCAGGGCAAGACGAGCCTCCTCGAGGCGGTCGAGTGGATCGCGACGGGTCGGAGTTTCCGTGGGGTGCCCGACGGCGCGCTCACCCGCGCCGGCACGGACGCGGCGATCGTGCGGGCCGAGGTCGAGCGGGCCGGCGGTCAGATCCGGGTCGAGGCCGAGATCCGAGCGACCGGTCGGAACCGCATCCTCGTGAACGGTCAACCGCTCGCGCGTCGACGTGACCTCGTCGACGGGTTGCGCGCCACGGTGTTCTCGCCCGATGACCTCGAGCTCATCAAGGGCGGACCGGCGATGCGCCGCGGGTTCCTCGACGACCTCCTGGCGGCGAGCGCGCCGCGGTACGAGGCGGTTCGCACCGACTACGAACGGGTGCTGCGACAGCGCAACGCGCTGCTGAAGGGGGGCGTGCGCGACGCCGACGCGCGCACCACGCTCGAGGTCTTCGACGCCCAGTTGGCCCGCACCGGATCCGATCTCATCCGCGCCCGGCTCCGACTCACCGACCGTCTGCTCCCGGCGGTCGCCCGGGCGTACGCGGAACTCGCCCGGGAGGAGCCGGCGGTCGGCGGCGCCTACGTGGTCGACTGGACCGGGTCGACGCTCACCGAGGACCGGGACGAGCTCGAGGCCCTCCTGCTGGAGTCCCTGGTCGCCCACCGTCGCCGTGAGGTGGACCGAGGGGTGACGCTCGTCGGACCGCACCGGGACGAGTGGCGCCTCGAGCTCCATGGCCTCGAGGCCCGTACGACCGCCTCGCAGGGGGAGCAGCGCAGCCTGGCCCTCGCGCTGCGGCTCGGGGGCCACCGGGTGGTGGCCGAGGTGCTGGGGGAGGAACCGCTGCTGCTCCTCGACGACGTGTTCAGTGAACTCGATCCCTCCCGGTCCGCGGCGCTCCTCGAGCACCTGCCGGCGGGCCAGACCCTGCTGACCACCGCCGGCCTGCTCCCTGACGGGGTGCGAGCCGATCGGTGGCTCCGGGTCTCGGCGGGTCACGTGGCGGAGGGCCGCTGATGGCCCGCGACCGCGATCCGAGGCCCCTCGGTGACGTCGTCGGCGCGGTGGGTCGCGACCTCGGTGCCGACGACCCGCGCCGGATCGCCCGGATCGCGGACGACTGGGACGACATCCTCGGACCGGAACTCGCCCCCCACGTCCGCTTCGTCTCCCTGCGCGACGGTGTGCTCGTGCTCGGAGCGACCGATCCGGCCTGGGCCTCGCGGGCGCGGTTCGAGGGTCCGCGCGTCGCGGTCGACGTCGATGCGCGACAGGGGGCCGGGACGGTTCGCGACGTGCGCGTCCGGGTGCTGCGCGACGACCCGCGCGGGACCTGATCGGACCCCCGGTGTCCGACCCGCGCGCCACCCTGTGTCGGACCTCCGGGGGCCGCGGCGTGGGGCGCGCGAACCCCTGAGAAATCGCCCGGAAACCCCGGTCCCGGGCCCCCTCCTCTGGTAGGCTCAACCGAGCCGGAAAACCGCCTCTGACCTGCGCTTTCGCGCATTTCCGGGGGTGGCCGAGGACCCCCGACGGACCCCCGATCCCCGGGCCCTCCTCCGCATCACCCGAGCCCCATCGGAACCGACCTGCAGACCCCTCCCGAGAGGTGCCCACTCAGTGGCGTACGGAGCCAAGGACATCACGGTGCTCAAGGGCCTCGAGCCCGTCCGCGAGCGCCCCGGCATGTACATCGGATCGACCGGCCCGACCGGTCTCCACCACCTCGTCTACGAGGTCGTGGACAACTCCGTCGACGAGGCGATGGCCGGGCATGCGACCCGCATCGACGTCACGCTGCTGGCCGACGGCGGGTGCCGGGTCGTCGACAACGGCCGTGGCATCCCGGTGGACCCCCACCCCGAGGACAAGAAGAAGTCCGCCGCCGAGATCGTGCTCACCGTGCTCCACGCCGGCGGGAAGTTCGGGGGTGAGGGCTACAAGATCTCCGGCGGACTCCACGGGGTCGGCGTGTCGGTGGTGAACGCGCTCTCGACGAAGCTCGACCTCGAGATCCAGCGGGACGGCGGCAAGTACCAGATGTCGTTCCAGAACGGCGGCAACCCGACCGGCCCGCTGAAGAAGGTCGGCGAGTCGAAGCGCACCGGTACCTCGGTCACGTTCTGGCCGGACCCGACGATCTTCTCGGAGACCACCGAGTTCAGCGCCCGCACCCTCATCGAGCGGCTGCGCGAGATGGCGTTCCTCAACAAGGGCCTCGAGATCCGGTTCCGCGACGAGCGCGAGGATCCGCCCCTCGCCGAGGACTTCAAGTTCAACGGCGGCATCACCGACTTCGTCCGGCACCTCAACGCCACGAAGGAGCCGATCTTCAAGCGCGTCGTCGCGTTCGAGGAACTCGCGGACGGTTCCGAGGTCGACATCGCGATGCAGTGGAACACCGGCTACCACGAGGGCATCCACTCGTTCGCGAACAACATCGCCACCACCGAGGGCGGCATGCACGAGGAGGGCTTCAAGAAGGCCCTCACGAACGCGGTCAACAAGTACTCCCGTGGCAAGGGCCTCCTCAAGGAGAAGGACCCGAACCTCCAGGGTGAGGACATCCGCGAGGGGCTCACCGCC
>JALRDW010000068.1 GCA_023262065.1 Acidimicrobiia bacterium
CGGTGACGTGACCCCACTGCCGCCGGATCGATCCGTCGGCCGGGATCCCGGCGGGCCACGACGCGATGAACGGCACCGAGTGACCGCCGCGATGGGTGTTGATCTTGTAGAGCCGGAACGGGGTGCTCGAGGCCATCGCCCATCCGCGCGGGTAGTGCGGTGTGGTCCGCGGCCCCCCGAGCAGATCGATCCGGGCGTGGTCGGCCTCCACGTCGTCACCTTGGAGCAGGTGCACGTAGTACGAGGTGGTGCCGACCTCCTCGCCCTCCCGCGACGCCCCGTT
Organism: Acidimicrobiia bacterium; assembly: GCA_023262065.1. Classification (GTDB taxonomy): domain Bacteria; phylum Actinomycetota; class Acidimicrobiia; order IMCC26256; family IMCC26256; genus IMCC26256. Next base: position 284 of record JALRDW010000068.1, read on the forward strand.
GTCGGACGTGAAGATGAACAGGGTGTCGTCGAGCTCGCCGAGCTGCTCGAGTGCGGCGACGAGCCGTCCGACGTTCTGGTCGATGTTGTCGACCATGCCCGCGTACACCGCCATGTGGCGCGCGAACAGCTCCCGTTCCTGTGCGCTGAGGGTGTCCCACGCCACGACGTCGTGCTGCGGTTCGGTGTTCCGCGGGGCCACCTCGGTGCCCGGCTCCACGATGCCGAGCTCCTGCTGGCGTGCGAAACGCTCAGCCCGGAGTGCGTCCCAGCCCGCGTGGTACCGATCCCGGTAGCGGTCGATGTCGGCGGCCTTCGCCTGGAGGGGTGCGTGCACCGCGCCGTGCGCGAAGTACAGGAAGAACGGCTGCTCCGGGTTCGAGGCCTTGCGCTCACGGATCATCGAGATCGCGCGGTCGGTGAGGTCGTCGGTGAGGTAGTAGCCCTCGGGGTACTCATCGAGTTCGACCGGGCTGTTGTCCTGCGTGAGCCGGTGCGGCTGGTGGAGGTTGGTGAACGCATCGAGGAAGCCGTAGAAGCGGTCGAAGCCCCGCTGGCACGGCCAGGAGTGCTGGGGTCCGGCGGCCGACGCGTCGGAGTCCTTGCAGAGGTGCCACTTGCCGACCATGAGGGTCGCGTACCCGCGGGCTCGGAGGCCCTCGGCGAGGGTCTCGACCGTGTCGGGCAGTTCCATCGAGTACCCGGGGAACCCGGCGTCCGAGTGGGCCACCGAGCCGAACCCGGCCCGGTGCGGACTGAGTCCGGTGAGGAGCGCGGCGCGGGTCGGGGAGCACATCGGCGTGGAGTGGAAGTCCGTCATGCGCACGCCGCGCGCCGCGAGCGCGTCGAGGTGCGGCGTCCTGATCTCGGAGCCGTAGCACCCGAGGTCGGCGAAGCCGAGGTCGTCGGCGAGCATCACGACGACGTTCGGTGCGCCCCGCCGGGGGACCGGACGTTCCGGCCACCAGCCCTCGGAGCCGGCGAACGTACGGCCGACCCGTCCGGGGAAGTCGGGGTAGGCGCGGGGGGAGAACGGGTCCGTCACGGGTGCGACGGTAGCGCCCACGTCCCTATGCTCGCCCCATGACGACGACCGCTCCGACCGCCGATCCCGTCGCCCGCGCCCGGGCCCTGCGCGACCTCATCGAGGCGGAGGCGCGCACCACCGAGCACGCCCGCACCATGACCCCGCGCGTGGTCGATGCGCTGCGGGACGCCGGGTTGTTCTGGGTGCAGGTGCCCGCCGTGCTCGGCGGGGGTGAGGTCGACATCCGCACCGCCCTCGCCGTGTTCGAGGAGCTCGCCTACGCCGACGGCTCCACCGGGTGGTCGCTCATGGCGAACGCCACGAGCTCCTGCTTCGCGGGCATCTACCTCGAGGATGCCGCGGTGCAGGCGATGTTCGGGGCCGATGGCCTCGGGATCCACGCGGGCATGCTCGGACCGATCGGTTCGGGTGTGCGCGACGGCGACGCCTACGTGGTGGACGGGGAGTACCGGTTCGGCAGCGGCTGTGCCCACTCCACCTGGTTCGGTGCGGGCTTCATGGAGACTCGGGACGGCGAACCCGTGGTCGCCGAGTCGGGCATGCCGGCCATGCGGGTCGCCTTCGTCCCCCGGGACCACGTGGAGCTGCGCGACGGCTGGCACGTGCTCGGGCTCCAGGGCACCGGGTCGTTCGACTACGCGGTGCACGCCGAGCGGGTCGATCCCGCGTTCACGTTCCCGCTGCTCGAGGCGGAGCAGCGTCGCGGCGGTGCGAACTTCCGCATCGGCCTGTTCGGCATCACCGCGGGCGGGCACGCGGGGTTCGCGCTCGGGGTGGGGCGGCGGGCCCTCGACGAGGTGCTCGACATCGCGCGCCGCAAGCAGCGCCTCGGCGGGGACCCGATCGCCGAGCAGCAGTTGTTCCTCCACGATTTCGCGATGCACGACGGCGCGATGCGCGCAGCGCGAGCGTTCACCTTCGAGGCGTTCGAGCGGGCCGAAGCCACGGCCCATGCCGAGGGGGCGCCGACGCCGGTCGAGGCCCAGCGCATGCGGCAGGCCACGACGTACGCCACCCGGGTCGCGGCCGACGCAGCGCGCTTCGCCTACACGTGGGCCGGATCGGACGGCCTGCGCGAGCCGAGCGTGGTCGGTCGGTGCTTCCGCGACATCTCGGCCGGCACCCAGCACCTCTACGTGGACAACAACACGCTCACCGGGTACACGCAGACGCTGCTCGCCTTCGGCGACGACTGAGTCAGGCGAGGCGGACCGGGAGGCGCTCGAGGCCCCGCAGGGTGAACCCGCGCCAGGGCGGGTCGACCTCGGCGGGCTCGATGGTGGCGAACCGATCGAGGAGGGCGGCGAACACCGCGGGGCCCTCGGCCCGGGCCAGGTGCGCGCCGAGGCAGTGGTGGATGCCGAACCCGAACGACAGCGGTTGGTTGTCGGTGCGGGTGATGTCGAAGGTCTCGGGGTCCGGGAACCGGAGCGGATCGCGGTTCGCGCCGCCGAGGAACTCCACGACCGTGGACCCGGCCGGGATGGCGCTCCCGCCGATCTCGACCTCCTCGAACACGTAGCGGGCGTCGAGTTGCACCGGCGACTCGTAGCGGAGCGCCTCCTCGATGAACCCGGGCAGGTGACCGGCGTCCTCGCGCAGCAGGGCGAGCTGGGCCGGATGGCGCATGAGCAGCCACAGCCCGTTGCCGATGAGGTTGGTCGTCGTCTCGAACCCCGCCGCGAACAGCAGCACCATCGTCGTGATGAGCTCGTTCTCGGTGAGGCGGTCACCCGCCTCCTCGACCGCGATGAGGGCCGAGAGGAGGTCGTCCTCGGGTGCGGCGCGCTTCCGGGCCACGAGCTCGGTGAAGTAGGCCCGCATGCGTGCGCCGGCATCGAGACCCCGCTCGTACGCCTCCGGTGCCGCGCCGACCTCGAGCAGGACGACGATGTCGCGCACGACGTCGCGGAACGCCTCCCGTTCATCGGCGGGCACCCCCACGAGTTCGCTGATGACGGTGGCCGGGAGCCGCCAGGCCAGGGCCTCCATGATGTCGACCGTGCCCTCGGCGGCCATCCGATCGAGCAGCGGCGCCGTGAGTTCGTCGATGCGGGGCCGCAGGTCCTCGATGCGCTTCGGGGTGAACTCCCGGGCGATGAGGCCGCGCAGGCGGGTGTGGTCGGGCGGGTTGAGGAACAGGATCGAGCGGGTGCCGGGCTCCTCGGCGTCGACCGCCCGGCGGCGCGCACCGCCCCGGCCGTCGAGCGACGGCGGCTCGACCTCGGGTGGCGTCTTGCCGAGGCGACCGTCGAGGAGCGCGGTGCGGCAGTCCTCGAACCGTGAGAGGTACCAGAGGCCGCCCGGTCCGCGGTGCACCGGTGCCTGTTCGCGTAGCGCGCGGTAGCGCGGGTACGGGTCGCGCTTGCCCTCCGGGGTCCCGAAGATCTCGGCGATGAGGGCGTCCGGGTGCTGGGTCATCGAGCGCCTCGAGGGTCCGCGGTCGGGAGGGTCAGCGTCGCGCGTTCTTGACGAAGTCGTCGACCCCATGGCCCGGCGCGAGGGGGACCCCCGAGTACCAACCGCCCCGCAGGTGCCGACGCACGCCGCCCGGTGGGTCCTCGGTGGCCCGGGCGGCCGAGTGCCAGAGGTCGGCGTCGTGGAGCAGCACGTCGCCGTGCTCGCAGTACAGCGCCCGCTCGCCCGGGACCCGTTCGAACCCGGGCGGTATCCCGTCGGTCGGTCCGCGGTGGCTGCCGGGGACGACCCGGAGGAAGCCGTTGGCGGGTGAGGTCGGATCGAGGTGGATCGTGAACGCGGTCGACGGCCAGATGTCGAGGTGGGGTCCGGACTGCCGGTCGGTGTGCCACCCGATGCGCGAGTACCCGGAGGTCGGGCCGGGCCGGGCGTCCTGGTACACGACGCCGAACCGCTCCCGGTCGAGCAGCCAGGCCTCCGGTCCGAGGATGGCGCGCACCACCGCGGTCACCGCCGCCGCATGCACCATCGAGTCGGCCACGGCCGAGTGTCGGGTCGCGTAGTACACGTAGTTGACCGTGCGCTCGTCGCTCCGGGCCACGGTCGGATCGTCGAGCACGGTGTCATCGTGCTGATCCGTCAACTCCCTGGCGAGCACGGCCCGCTGGAGGCGTTCCATGTCCGCGGTGAGTTCCGCGAGTTCGGCGTCGGTATGCACGCCGCGCAGCACCACGTACCCGGCGGCCCGGTAGTGCTCCACCGCAGCGTCGACCTCACCGGGTGCGAACGCGTCCGACGTCACGGCGCCCCCAGCAGTTCCGCGACCTGCTCGCGCAGGACGTGTTTCATGACCTTGCCCGACGTGTTGCGGGGCAGCGACTCCACGAACACGACGTGGCGTGGCTTCTTGTAGGACGCGAGGTGCTGGCGGGACACGTCGATCACCTGTTCCGCGTCGATCGGCACGCCGGGCCGGGTGACGACTGCGGCGCAGACCACCTCGCCCCAGTGGTCGTCGGGCACACCGACGACCGCCACCTCGAGCACGCCGGGGTGGCGGTGCAGCACCTCCTCGACCTCGCGGGAGGCCACGTTCTCCCCGCCGCTCACGATGATGTCCTTCTTCCGGTCGACGATGGTGAGGAGCCCCTCGGTGTCGAGCCGGCCGAGGTCACCCGTGCGCAGCCACCCGTCCACCAGCGTGGCGGCCGTGGCCTCCGGGTCCTCCCAGTACCCCGCGAACACCTGGGGTCCGTGCACGGCGATCTCGCCCGTCGTGCCGATCGGGAGGTCGATGAGGTCGACGGCCTCGGCATCGACGATCCGCACGGCGGCCAGCGGTCCGGGTCGGCCCGCGGCGTGCAGCAGGTGCGGCTCGTCGGCGACGCCCCGGCGGTGCTCGGCCGCGCCGAGGAAGACCGCGTTGCCCCCCAGTTCGGTCATGCCGTACCCCTGGGCGAAGTCGCACTCCCAGCGCTCCATCGCGCGCCGCAGCACCTCGGCCGGCACCGCCGCGGACCCGTAGGCGATCTGGCGGAGGCTGGCCAGCGCACTCGGCGTGGCGTCGGGGTGCTCGAGCAGGGCCGAGACCATGGTGGGTGCGAGCGACGTGTTCGACACCCGATGGGCGAGCGTGAGCGCGATGAACTCGTCGGGGTCGAACCGCCGCACGAGGACGACCGGTCGCGCGTGCATGTGCATGATGAGGAGGTTGTACCCGGCCACGTGGCAGAGCGCGAACGCGAGCAGGTAGACGTCGTCGGGTGCGACCGGTCGCCCGAGGGCGGTGTTGGTCGCGGCGGCCACCATCGCCCGGTGGGTGAGGAGCGCGCCCTTCGGGGTGCCGGTCGTTCCGCTGGTGAACAGCACCCAGGCCAGGTCGGCGTCCGTCGGATCGGGGAGGTCGACCATCGGGGGGTCGGCGGTGAACGCGTCGTAGGTGGGGTCGGGCCCGTCGATCGTGACGACCGTGCGCACCGTCGAACCGTCGAGGCGGGGGCGGAGGGCCTCGACGAGTGCGGTCTCGCCGATGAGCGTCGTGGCCCGGGTGCGGGCGATCTGGTCGGCCCACTCGCTCGGGTGGAGCCGATAGTTGAGCGGGACCAGCACGCGACCGGCGCGGGGTACCGCGTAGTAGGCGTCGACGAACGGGAGCGTGTTCTCCGAGAGGAACGCGATGCGGTCGCCCGGTGCCGTGACCGCGGCGACGGCGCGGGCCAGACGATCGACCCGGTCCGACAGCTCGGCGAAGGTCACCGTGGCGCCGTCGACCAGCACTGCGGGCGCGTCGGGTGATCGGACCGTCGCGCGCAGGAGGAGGTCGTGGATGCGCACGACGCCCCGGACTACTCCGCCGTCTCGACCGAGAACTGCACGCCCGGCTGGCCCGCGGCGAACTCCGGCGTGAGGTAGGCCTCGTACGCGGGTTGCCCGGCGAGCTGCGTGAGCAGGAACGCGACCGTGTACTCCTCGATGAGGCGGTTCGCCCGTCCGATCGGCATGAGGCCGGGGGCGCAGCCGGTCTTCGCGTACTCCTCGACCGTCGTGACGAGGATCTCCGGGGCGTCCGGGAACTGCGACTTCAGCGACTGGTAGTAGCAGACGTCATCGAACGAGTGGTGGGCTGCGTTCTCGAGATCGACCCGGTAGAGCGGTCGACCCGGGATGAGCTCCCACGGCCGCTCGGTGTTGTCCTCGATCGTCGTCGTGGTGTCCTTCGTGCCGCTGATGAGCATCGTCGGCACATCGAGGCGCTCGAGCTCCGCGTCGGACATCGGGATGGTGTAGGGCGCGAGGCCGACGACTGCGCGCACCTTCGCGTTCGCCGCGACCCCGCGGTGCCCGGTCGGCGTGGCGAGGGCGGTGAAGCCGCCGTACGAGTGTCCGATCACGCCGATCGAGTCGGTGCGGATCGACCCGGAGAGCAGGTCGCCGCCGCCGGTGCTCCGAGCGAGTGCGTCGTCGATGATCGCGGTGACGTCGCTGAGGCGGTTGATCTCGTTCTGGGCCCGTCCGACGGTCTGCCCGGTGACGCCGTCGAGCGCGGTGTTCCCGGTGTGGTCGGCGGCGATCACCACGAATCCGTGGCTGGCCAGGGTCTCGGTCAGGAAGGAGGAGACGAAGCGCAACCCGCCCGAGCCGTGCGAGTAGACGACGAGGGGGGACGGCCCCTTCGTGGACACGGGCAGCCCGCTGTACGCGTTGCGGGCCGGGATCACCACGCCCGGGATGACCGTGTAACCCGCGGTCCGCGCCCCCTCGGCCCGGCTCGGGTCTGCCGGGTACCAGACGTCGACCGTGAGCGTGCGCCCGGGCTGACCGGCGTTCGGCACCGTGTAGGTGTCGCGCCCGACGGCGAACGGTCCGGGACGGTCGGGCCGTGGTCCGGCGGCCGCAGCCCGGGTGCGGGCGTCCTCGGTGCCACCGGAGGGGTTCGCGCCGCAGGCCGTGAGGGTCGCAGCGGAGGCGAGGACGAGGGAGAGGGCGATGAGGCGGAACGAGGCACGGCGCACGGACCGGGAGGCTACGGCGTCACGGTGCACGAGGTGGCACGCTGGGGGCGTGCACTACCTGCGGATCTGGGCCGATGCGGCCGGGGAGAGCCACCTCGAGGAGGTGACGCGACCCGTCGTCGTCCAGCCGGCCGAGCCCGGGGTGGCCGCCCTGCACCTCGCCGACCCCATCCCGGTCGACCGCGCCCAGTTCCTCGAACTCGACGGGGACCTCCAGGATCCGGACTGGCACACCGCGCCGCGCCGGCAGTTCGTGGTGTTCCTCGACGGTTGGGTGCGCATCGAGGTGAGCGACGGCGAGGTGCGCACGCTCCCTGCGGGCAGCGCCGTGCTGGTCGAGGATCTCACCGGTCGGGGCCACATCACGACGCACGAGCCCGGACCCCGGCGGGTGCTGCTCCTGCCGCTCGATCCCGACTGAGATCCGGGCGCGCCGGAATCAGGGAGGTGTGGTGAGGCCCTTGCGGAACCGGCGCAGCGCGCGACCACGCGGGTAGTCGTCGACCCGTCCGACCTCGACGTACCCGGCCCGGGCGTAGAAGTCGGGGGCCTGGAAGTCGGCGGTGTCGAGGACGACCTGGGTCGCGCCGCGCCGGGCCGCCTCACGTTCGAACGCTCCCAGCAGCGCGCTCCCGCGTCCGCACCCCCGACGCGAGGCCTCGACCCACAGCAGGTCGATCTCCGCGGTGCCTCCCCACACCCAGCCGTGGATGCCGGCGACGATCTCGCCCACGTCGTCCCGCTCGAGCGCGAGCAGGGCGTCGGCCGGGGGGAGTCCGGTGGTGGCGAGGTTGAACTCGGTGACGCGCGCGTGGAGGAACTCGACCGCGCGGGGCTGGGGCGTCGGTTCGAACCGGATGTCCTGGGACTCCACCGGTCCAGCATGACCTACCCTCGCCGCATGAACCAGCACGCGTGGGACGAGCGGTACGCCGGGGCCGACCTCGTGTGGACGGCGGAGGCGAACCGGTTCCTCGTGGCCGAGGCCGCGGACCTCCCGCCGGGCCGTGCGGTCGATCTCGCCGCCGGGGAGTGCCGCAACGCGGTCTGGCTCGCCGAGCGCGGCTGGGAGGTCGATGCCGTGGACTTCTCGGCGGTCGGGCTCGACAAGGGGATCCGCCTGGCGGAGCACCGGGGGGTGGCGACCCGGGTGCACCCGACGGTGGCCGACCTCGGTGACTGGTCCGCGCCCGCGCGCTACGACCTCGTGCTCGTCGCGTACCTGCACCTGCCCCGACCGGCGCGGGACCGGGTGTTCGCGGCGGCCGCGACGGCGGTGGCGCCCGGCGGCACGCTCCTGGTGATCGGGCACGACCTCTCGAACCTCGAGCGCGGGTACGGCGGTCCGCAGGACCCGGCGGTGCTCACCACCGCCCCCGACCTGGTGCCGCTCCTCGGGGATCTCGACCTCGTCCGGGCGGACCCGGTGGAGCGCCCGGTGACCACGCCGGAGGGCGAGCGGGTCGCGATCGACCACGTGCTGCGGGCGGTGCGGAGGGCCTAGCGTCGGGCGCCGTGGACCTCGACCTCCTGATCCGTGGCGGCACGCTCGTGGATGGGACGGGCGCGCCCGCCCGGGTCGCCGACGTCGGCGTCGCCGGGGACCGCGTCGTGGCGATCGGCTCGATCGACGCTCCGGCCCGTCGCGTGATCGATGCCCGCGATCGGATCGTCACGCCGGGGTTCGTGGATCTCCACACGCACCTCGACGCGCAGATCGCGTGGGACCCGATGCTCACATCCTCGTGCTGGCACGGGGTCACGAGCGTCGTGCTCGGCAACTGCGGGGTGACGTTCGCGCCGGTGCGGCCGACCGATCGGGAGTACCTCGCCGGGATGATGGAGTCGGTGGAGGACATCCCGAAGCAGAGCATCCTCGACGGCCTGCCGTGGTCGTGGGAGACCTACGGCGAGTACCTCGACGCGCTCGAGACGATGCCGAAGGGGATCAACGTCGGCGGGATGGTCGGTCACTGCGCGGTGCGCTACCACGCGATGGGCGAGCGCAGCCTCAGCCTCGAGCCCGGCGAACCGCCCTCGGCTGCGGACCTCGCTGCGATGTGCGCACTCGTCGACGAGGCGGTCGCGGCCGGTGCGCTCGGGGTGTCGACCTCCCGCACGCTGCGTCACCGTGTGCCCGACGGTCGCTACGTGCCCGGCACGTGGGCCGAGGCCGACGAGTTGCTCGCGTTCGCCGAGGTGCTCGCCGCCCGCGGGCGCGGGGTGTTCGAGGTCTCGCCGCGCTTCGACGGTGATGGGCCGGCCGAACCCCGGGTCGAGTCGGAACTCGCGTGGATGTCGGCCATCGCGACGCGCACGGGTCGGTCGGTCACCTTCAACCTGTCCCAGACCCACGCCCAGGGTGACCACTGGCGGCTGGCGATCGACCTCGCCCGGCGCGCCGGAGGGCGGATCCGTCCGCAGACCACCTCCAAGAGCGTCGGCGTGCTGTTC
>JALRDW010000203.1 GCA_023262065.1 Acidimicrobiia bacterium
TTCCCGTACACCGCACCGTTGAACTGGGCGTTGTTCTTGAACGCGATCGGCCCGTTGGGGGCGAACAGGAGTGCGGCGGTGTTGGTGCCGCCGGAGAGGTTCGTCGACGACATGTCGAAGTTGTTCTTGAACCCGATGGCGCAGTCACCCGGGTTGCCGCCGTTCGTGGTGCAGCTCGCAGCCGGCGCCGCGTAGTAGGAGACGAGCACGAGGACCTTGTCCGAGGTGTTGGCCGCCCCGATACCGCCCGAGGCCTCGATCGGCGCGTCGGTCGCCACGATCGTCGTGTCGCCGATGATCGACACGCCGCTCAGGTCGATCGGGGTCGCCGCCGACCCGCCCTGGATGTAGAAGGTGCCCTGCAGGCCGTTGCGGTTGGCGTCGATGTACGCGTTGAACTGCGCGTAGTCGGCGGGGAACGTGTAGGTGTGCAGCGAGGACGCCGGGTAGTTGGCCGGGTTCCAGTTGAACACCGGCATGCGCGCGGAGGCCGCGGCCGGCGTGCAGGTCTGGGACGCCCGGGTTCCGCTCGAGCCGCTGCCGGTGATGGAGCCCCATGCGGTCACGGTGCCGGTGATCGTGCCGTTGTTCGCCACGGAGTACCGGGCGTGGAGCGGATCATCGGCGCAGGCCGGGGCGCTCGAGGACGCCCTGACCCGCCCGCCGACCGCTCCGTTGTTCCCGATGGTGATGGCGGTGCCGGCCGAGTCGTACCCGCCGGACCAGAGGTCCCCGTCGGCCGAGGATCCCTGCTCCATCGCGATCCACCCGGTGGCCGCGGTGACGTGGCCGCCACCGACGGTCCCCGTGGGGCAGTCGGCGGAGTCGCCCTTGCGGACCGCATCGTTCGCGTACACGGTGACGTTGGTGTTCGCCCAGATGTCACCGCACACGACGTTGTTGTTCTTCGTGGTGACATCGGAGAGCGAGAAGAGCGCGTACCGGAACGAGGTCGGCGGGGCGAGGATCACCCGGAGCCGGCGGCTCGCGGTGAGGGAGGCCGCCGTCCCCACGGTACCGACCGAGTCGATCTGGTAGTGCTTCCGGGGGAGCGGGGTCACCTGGTACTGCCACGTACCCTCCGCGGTGGTGCCGCTCTGCGTCCCCGACGGGGGGACGCCGTTGGTCGACTGCAGGTACGCGATCGCCTGGTGGACGCCGGACTCGGCGACGTGCACGGCCGCGCCCCAGGAACGGTTGCGGGCGGTGGTCGTGGCGGTGTGGTTCTGCGTCGTGAGCATCACCACGACGAGCGCCGACACGATGAACATCACGAGCAGCATCGTGACCATCGCCATGCCCTGCTCGCCGCGGGCCCGCAGGCGCTGCACGCTCATCGTCGTCCGTTCCATGTTCATGACTGCACCCGGTTTCGGAGGTTGACCTCGGAGTCGAGGACGAGGGTGGTCTCGGGGTCGCGCCTGGGCTCGACCTGGAGGATGATCCGCACCCACTGGGCCCCGGGGACCGGCGGCGCGGACTGGTACGAGAAGATCGAGGTGGTGGCCAGACCGGTCTGGACCGTGATCCACGCCCCGGCATCGAGGCGGCGTTTGAGCGTCGAACCGCTCGCGTCGTAGGTGATCGTGCGGAGCGTGCCCCGCACGTAGGTGGTGAACACGATGTGGCTGGCCGAGGAGTTCGCGTCGTCCACCGCGGTCGCCTGACGCAGTTCCTTGGTCATCCCGTTGAGCACGAGACGCATCGAGTCGAGGCTCTGGGTCCGGTCGGCCTGGTAGGCCTCGGAGCGGGTGACCGCCGTGAGGGTCTGGATGAGCACGACACCGACGATGGCGAGCAGCGACACGGTGATGAGCAGCTCGATGAGCGTGAAGCCGTCGCTGCGGCGGAGGGCGCGGTCGCGGGGTTCCATCACGAGCACTGGTTCTTGGCGAGGGTGATGGTGTTCGAGGTCGTCGACTCGTTGCCCGCCTTGTCGTAGGCCGCGATGGCGAACCGCAGCGACGTGAGGGACTTGGCGCTCGTGTCGCTGGCGCTCAGACCGGTCGTGCTCGAGACGATCGACCACGACACGCCGTCGGTCGATCGGTACACCCGGTACCCGACGAGGTTCGTGTCGGTGCTGGCGCCCCACGCGAGGTTGACGGTCCGGTTCGCGCCGGAGCAGGAGACGGTCCGGGTCAGGGTGCCCGGGGTGGTGGGGCTCGTCGCGTCGAGGATCACGCTCTGACTCCCGATGCTCCAGGTCGTGCCAGCCGCGTTGCGAGCCCGGCCGATGATGGACTTCGTCCCGTCGCCGGCGTTGACCGTCCAGCCGAGGGTCGGGTTCACGGCGTCCCACGGCGTCTCGGCGCCGTAGGTCGCGCCGCCGTCGTTCGAGAACGACACCCAGACCGGTTCGGCGCACGGTCCCATGGCGAGGGTGAGGGTCACGGTCCGGGTCGCGGTGTACCCGACCAGGGCACCGGACCCGTTGGACACCGAGAAGGACCCGCAACCGTTGGCGGGCACGGTCGTGGTGGTCGGGGGCACCGTGGTGGTCGTCGTCGTGCTCGTGGTCGATGCGGCACGGGGCACCGAGACGGTCCCGGCGGTGAACAGCACCGACTCCCGGAGCACGCGGGCGGTCCCCGGGACCGACACGTCGCGGTACTTCACGACGACGGAGATGCGCTTGAGGTTCTGGGTCCCGGGGACGTCGGGCGCATCGACCCAGGTGACGAACTGGTAGACGTCGACCTTCGTCGTCCCGATGACGACCGGGCTCTCGACGTGGAGCACGGGGCCGGGGGTGGTCGCATCGACGATGAGCGGTTCGAAGTCGCCGTCCCCGGTCACGTCGTAACTCGCGCCGTCCTCGGAGACGAACGCGTCCGGGTTCGTCGGATCGACCGACCGGACCGGGAACTCGTTCATCGCCATCTGCGCGTAGTCGACGTCGCGGAGTTCCTCGAGCCGCTTGTTCGCGGTGGCCTCGGCGACCTGGCGCTGGCGTCCGAGGGCGACGACCCGGTACGCGACGCCGATGGAGGAGCTCAGCCCGACCATCACGACGGCGAGCAGGGTCATCGCGACCACGAGCTCGATGAGGCTCATGCCGGCCTCGCCCGAACGGACGGTGTCGCCGGCGTCGGGGCGCGCGTCGGCCCGGCGTGTCTGCCGCGCCCGCCGGACCGCGTCCAGCATCCCGTCCTCCTCGACGCCGGCACCCCCGTGGTGCCACGGCCGGAGTATCGGCAGCGCCGGGCCCGGGCTTGACCGGCCCCGCGAATCGCTCGGATCCCGCGTACCGTGTGGAACCGATCAGGCGCCGTGGAGGAGGCGGGCCTCCCGGAGCACCTCGACGAGGCGGGCGGTGGTGACCCGGGCGTCGAACCGCTCGAGGGCCCGGACCCGCCCGGCCCGGCCCATGGCCCGGGCCCGGTCGGGGTCGTCGAGGATCCGGGTGATCGCCGCGGCGAGCTCGGCGTCATCGGCGCCCGGATCGACGAGGACGCCGGTCTCGCCGTCCGCGACCACCTCCGGGACGGCGGCGACCGCGAGCGCGACCGTCGGGACCTCGGCGGCCATCGCCTCGATGAGCGCGTACCCGAAGGTGTCGATGCGCGACGGGAACACGAGGACGTCGGTCTCGGCGAAGAGGGTGCGCAGGCGGGGGTCCCCCGGCCGGAAGTCGCGGAACACGCGCAGGCCGGGCTCCCGCGGGACGTCGTCGCGGGTCACGAGGTTGAGGTCGACGTCGGCTCGGAACGCCCGCCGCCAGATCTCGAGGAGGCGGTTGCCACCCTTGCGCGCCATGCTGAACCCCACGAAGGTCATCTGCGGCCGCGCCCGGTCGACGTGCGGCAGCGCATCCGGGATCGTGGTGCCGTACGGGATGAGGCGGATGCGGGTGGGATCGACCCCGTACTCGTCACGCAGCGAGGACGCGACCCAGTCCGACTGCGCCACGATGAGGGTCGCAGCCTCGTAGACCCGACGCTCGAAGCGCTGCGAGACGGCGATGCGCCGTTCGGTGCCGCGGGCGGGCCGTCGGTGCGGGAGCAGCAGTGCGCCCTGCGCGGTCGTCGCGTCGGTCCCGACGACCGACGGACGCTCGCGCAGCACCTCGTCGATGAGGAGGGCGGCGTTCTGGGAGTAGACGTGGAGCACGTCGTACGGGTTGGCCCACGTCCGGAGTCGTCGTCGCACCACTGCGCTCGTGCCGAGCTGGACCCGCAGACCCTGGAGGTCGGCATCGGCGCGGCCCAGTCCCGGCACCGACGCGGCTGCGACACGGCGCAGCGTGCCGGCCGGTGGCACGTCGAGGAACTGGGCCCGGACCTGCGGGTCGTCGCGGATCGCGGCACGGATCGCGAGGTGGAGGGTGGCGTGGCCGCCCATGTTCTCGTTGACGAACAGGGGCCGGATCGGCGTGGTCACGGGGCCTTCCCCCGTGTGCCGGTCCGGACCTCCCGGTAGAGCGCCTCGTACCGGAGGGCCATCGTCGTGCTGGTGAACTCGGCGGACGCCCTCGCCCGCGCGCGCTCGACCATCGCCGTCCGCCGGGTCGGATCGTCGAGCAGCGTCCGGATCGCCGTCGTGAGCGCGGCGGCGTCGTCGGGCCGGACGATCAGGCCGGTC
>JALRDW010000224.1 GCA_023262065.1 Acidimicrobiia bacterium
TCCCACTCGGGTCCGCTGGTCGTGTCCGGGCGGCACGCCGACGGCGTGCCTACTCCCACTCGATGGTCCCCGGGGGCTTCGAGGTGATGTCGTAGGCCACGCGGTTGATGCCGGGGACCTCGTTGATGACCCGGCTCGCGATCCGTTCGAGCACGTCGTAGGGGATGCGGGCCCAGTCGGCGGTCATGGCGTCGTCGCTCGTCACCGCGCGCACGATGAGCGGGTACGCGTACGTGCGATCGTCGCCCATCACGCCGACCGTGCGAACGGCGGGCAGCACGGCGAACGACTGCCAGATCTCGCGGTAGAGCCCGGCCCGCTTGATCTCCTCGATCACGACCGCATCCGCGTCCTGCAGGATCTGGACGCGCTCGGGGGTGATCTCGCCGATGATGCGCACCGCGAGACCGGGACCCGGGAACGGCTGGCGCCACACGATGTCCTCGGGGAGCCCGAGCTCCTCGCCCACCGCGCGCACCTCGTCCTTGAAGAGTTGGCGAAGCGGCTCGACGAGTTCGAACTCCATGTCGTCGGGGAGGCCGCCGACGTTGTGGTGGCTCTTGATGACGGCGTTCTCGCCACCGCCGCTCTCGACGATGTCCGGGTACAGCGTGCCCTGCACGAGGAACTTCGCGTCGTGCAGGTCGCGGGCCGCCTCCTCGAAGGTGCGGATGAACAGTTCGCCGATGATCTTGCGCTTCGCCTCGGGCTCGGTCACGCCCTCGAGCGCGCCGAGGAACCGATCGGCCGCCTTCACGTGCACGAGGTCGATGTGGAACTGGGCCCGGAAGGTCTCCTCGACCTGCGTGGCCTCGTTCTGACGGAGCAGGCCGGTGTCGACGAAGACGCAGGTGAGTTGATCGCCGATCGCCTTGTGCACGAGTGCGGCGGCCACCGCCGAGTCGACGCCGCCGGACAACCCGCAGATCACGTGCGCGTCGCCGACCTGGGCGCGGATGGCCTCGACCTGCTGCTCGATGATCGAGGTGTTGGTCCAGGTGGGTCGGCATCCCGCGCCCGTGTACAGGAAGTGCTTGAGGAGGTCCTGACCGAACGGCGAGTGCTTCACCTCGGGGTGGAACTGCACGCCGTAGAGCGACCGCTCGGGGTGCTCGAACGCGGCGGCCGGCGTACCCGGCGTGGTCGCGGTCACGTGGAACCCCGGGGGTGCGGCGACGATGGAGTCGCCGTGACTCATCCAGGTCTCCTGCTCGGCCGGGAGGTCCGAGAACAGCGTGGTGGCGGCACCGACCTCCACCGTGAGCGCCGTCCGGCCGTACTCACCGCTGCCGGTGTGGCGCACCTCGCCACCGAGGTCACGGGCCATGAGCTGCCCGCCGTAGCAGATGCCGAGGATCGGGACGCCGGCGTCGTAGATCGCAGGATCGATGGTGGGCGCGCCCTCGGCGTACACCGACGACGGCCCGCCCGAGAAGATGATGGCCTTCGGCTCCTTGGCCAGCATCTCGGCCACCGGCATCGTGCGGGGCACGATCTCCGAGTAGACGTGCGCCTCGCGCACGCGCCGGGCGATGAGTTGCGCGTACTGCGCGCCGAAGTCGACGACGAGGACGGTGTCGTAGCCGCGCTCGGTCGCCATCGCGGGTGCGCCTAGCGGCCCATGCCGATGCCCTGCGCGCGCTGGAGGGACTTGCCCTCCGTCTGCAGCGAGGGGGCGACCATGACCTCGGCCTTCTGGAACTCCTTCACCGTCTCGTAGCCGGTGGTGGCCATCGAGGTGCGGAGCGCGCCGAACAGGTTGAGCGTGCCGTCGTTCTCGTGCGCCGGACCGGTGAGGATCTCGGCGAGGGTGGCCTTCTGGCCGGCGTACACCCGCGCGCCGCGGGGCAACGTCGGGTGGAAGGTCGCCATGCCCCAGTGGTACCCGCGGCCCGGGGCCTCGTGCGCGCTGGCCAGCGGCGATCCGATCATCACCGCGTCGGCCCCGCAGGCGATCGCCTTGGCCACGTCGCCACCGGTGCGCATGCCGCCGTCCGCGATGACGTGCACGTACACGCCGGTCTCGTCGAGGTGCCGGATGCGGGCCCCTGCGGCGTCCGCGATCGCAGTGGCCTGGGGCACGCCGATACCGAGCACGCCCCGCGAGGTGCAGGCGTGGCCCGGACCGACACCCACGAGGATGCCGACGGCACCGGTGCGCATGAGGTGGAGCGCGGTGGAGTACGACGCGCACCCGCCGACGATGACGGGGAGGTCGAACTCGCGGATGAACTTCTTGAGGTTGAGCGGCTGGCGCTCCGGGTCCTTCGAGACGTGCTCGGCCGAGACCACGGTGCCCTGTACGACGAGCACATCGAGGTCCGCCTCGAGCGTGGTCTGGGCGAACTGCTCGACCCGCTGGGGGGTGAGCGAGGCACAGGCGACGACGCCGGCGTCCTTGATCTCGCGGATGCGGGCGGCGATGAGTTCGGCCTTGACCGGCTCCATGTAGAGCTGTTGCATGCGGGCCGTGGCCTTGTCGACGTCGAGGTGCGAGATCTCCTCGAGGATCGAATCGGTGTCCTCGTACCGGGTCCAGAGTCCCTCGAGGTTGAGGCACGCGAGGCCGCCGAGCTGTCCGATCTCGATCGCCGTGCGCGGGGAGACGACACCGTCCATGGCCGAGGCCATGAGCGGCAGGTCGAAGTGGAAGGCGTCGAGGTCCCAGGAGATGTCGACGTCCTCGGGGTCCCGGGTACGCCGGCTCGGCACGATGGCGATGTCGTCGAACCCGTAGGCCCGGCGCCCCGACTTGCCGATCCCGATCTCGACTTCCACCCGGCACCTCCGCCGCATCCGCAAAGGAGCAGGATAACCCGGCCCACCCGCCGACGTCGGCCCGGGAGCGGCCGAATCCGACCCGGTCCGATCAGGCCAGGACGGTCGCGAGGTGCGAGAGGAACCCCACCAGGATGCGCGCCGTCGCGCCCCAGACCGTCTCGCCCTCCAGCTCGAAGAAGTGGATCGGACGGTCGGGACCGGCACCCACCACCATCTCGGCCGGGATCTCCCAGCGCTCCTCCCGGAAGACGTCGGCGCGCAGGAGCTCGGTGAGGGGCACGTCGAACACGGCGTCGACCTCGCGCGGGTGGGGGACCAGGACGGGCCGCTCGGTCAGGAGCCCCACGAACGGAGCCAGGGCGAACCGGGCCGAGACCGTCACCAGGTGGTCGAGCTCACCGACGACCTCCACGGTCGACGGCGCCAGGCCGATCTCCTCGTGGGCCTCGCGCAGGGCGGTGGCCCGCAGGGAGTCGTCGAGACCGTCCTCGAACTTGCCGCCCGGGAAGGCGATCTCGCCCTGGTGCGACGGCATGGTGGAGGGACGCTTGGTGAGGATCACCCGTGTGTCTCCGTCCTCCTCGAAGAGCGGCACGAGCACCGCCGCCGGGCGTGTCCCCGCGGCGACGCCCCGACCCGACCGCGGTGCGGGGAGGGTCGCACACGCGGCACGGACCGACTCCAGCGGCAC
>JALRDW010000250.1 GCA_023262065.1 Acidimicrobiia bacterium
TGAGCGAGCCGAACGCTGGCAGCGACCTGGCGTCGTTGACCACCTCCGCGGTGCGCGACGGCAACCACTGGGTGATCAACGGGCAGAAGATCTGGACCAGTTTCGGTGAGCTCGCGGATTTCTGTTACCTGATTTGTCGCACCAGCAAGGAAGGCCCGCCGCATGCGGGCATCAGCGAGATCATCGTGCCGATGGATACACCCGGCATCGAGGTGCGGCCGATCACCGACATGACGACGAACCGGCACTTCTGCGAGGTGTTCTTCACCGACGTGCGGGTCCCGGTCACCAACCTCGTCGGAGCCGAGGGTGGCGCGTTCCGCCAGACCATGGTCCAGCTCGAGCACGAGCGGGGCGGCATCGACCGGCTCGTGTCGAACCGAGCGCTCTACGAGGTCGCCCTGACCCGTGCCGATCGCTCCGACCGGCTCGTACGCCAGCGGATCGCGGACCTCGAGATCTCGTACCGCATCGGGCGCATCCTCGTCATCCGAGAGGTGCTCAAGCAGGCGCCGGCCGGCTTCAGCGCGGCGACGAAGTGCTTCTGCACGGAGCACGAGGCCCGGGTCGCCGATTTCGTGGCCCACGTGCTCGGCCCCGATGCCCTGCTCTGGGACGAGGTGACCCGGGGCCTCTGCTACGCGCCCGGGTACACGATCATGGGCGGCACCTCGAACGTCATGCGCAACATCCTCGGGGACCGCGTCCTCGGCCTGCCCCGCTGAGGTCCACCCGAGCACCTCGGAGGGCTCCGGACCCCCGTTCACACACCGTTCACAATCGGGCAACGGACGGGAAAACGGGGGCAGGCAGGCTCTCGGTCGTTCCGGGAGGTTCCCGGGCCCCGGGGCCGGATGGGCCCGGTCCGGTGGGGCTGCGTAGATTCGGCGCTCGTCCCCCGACGCAGGTGAAGGAGAGACCAGTGGCCTACCAGGCGGAGTACATCTGGATCGACGGCACGGAGCCGACGGCCAAGATCCGTTCCAAGACGAAGATCATCCACAAGGACGCCCCGGCGACCGTGGCCGACCTCCCGATCTGGGGTTTCGACGGCTCGTCGACGAACCAGGCCACCGGCGACAAGTCGGACTGCGTGCTCAAGCCCGTGTTCATGTGCCCGGACCCGATCCGCGGTGGGGACAACGTGCTCGTGATGTGCGAGGTGTTCCTCGTCAACGACACTCCGCACCCCACCAACACCCGGGCCGCCCTGCGCGAGGTCGCGGACAAGTACGCCGCCCAGGAGCCGATGTTCGGCATCGAGCAGGAGTACACCTTCTTCAAGGGCGGTCGGCCCTACGGCTTCCCGGAGACCGGGTTCCCGGCGCCCCAGGGCGGGTACTACTGCGGCGTCGGTGCCGACGAGATCTTCGGTCGTGATGTGGTCGAGGCCCACACCGAGGCGTGCCTCGAGGCCGGCCTCGAGATCTCCGGCATCAACGCCGAGGTCATGGTGGGCCAGTGGGAGTACCAGATCGGACCGTTGGGCCCGCTGGACGCCTCGGACCAGATCTGGGTGTCGCGCTGGCTGCTCTACCGCATCGCCGAGGAGTTCGACGTGATGGTGACCCTCGACGCGAAGCCGGTCAAGGGTGACTGGAACGGCGCCGGTGCGCACACCAACTTCTCCACGAAGGCGATGCGCGAGGACGGCGGCTGGGACAAGATCATCGCCGGGTGCGAGGCCCTCGGGAAGAAGGCCGACCTCCACATCGCGAACTACGGCCACGACATCGAGAGCCGTCTCACCGGTGCGCACGAGACGCAGCGGTACGACCAGTTCTCCTACGGCGTGTCCGACCGCGGCGCCTCGATCCGCATCCCGTGGCAGTGCGAGATCGATCGCAAGGGCTACCTCGAGGACCGTCGCCCGAACGCCAACTGCGACCCGTACGTGGTGACGCGGCTCATGGTGGACACGATCTGCGGCGAGCTCGCCTGATCGTCGTCCTCCACAGCACGTGATCGAGGCCCCGGCTCCGGCCGGGGCCTCGTCGCGTGCGGCCGACCGGATCAGGTGCGCCCCGCTGCGCATGTCGCGCGTGCATGGCAGCCGACGAGGTGGTCGTTGACGACACCCACGGCCTGCATCGCGGCGTAGGCCGTCGTCGGGCCGATGAAGCGGAACCCGCAGCGCTTGAGGGCCCGAGCGAGCGCGGTCGACTCGGGGCTCGTGGACTCGAGGTCCGCCATGCACCGCGGGGCCCGGCGTCGGGCGGGCTCGTGGGACCAGACGAGTTCGGTGAGCGAGCCGTGCCGATCGACGACGGTCGGCATGGCTCGGGCGTTCGCGATGGTCGCCTCGATCTTGCCCCGGTGCCGGACGATGCCGGCGTCGGCGAGCAGGCGGTCCACGTCGCGTGCACCGAAGCGAGCGACCGCCTCCCAGTCGAAGTCGGCGAAGGCCGCGCGGAACGCCGGCCGCTTCCTGAGGATGGTGATCCAGGCGAGGCCGGACTGGAACCCCTCGAGGCTGATCCGCTCGAACAGGCCGCGGTCGTCGGTGACCGGTCGCCCCCACTCCGTGTCGTGGTACGTCCGGTAGAGCGTTGCGCTCGCACTCCCGTCGCCGCCGGCTCCCCACGCACAGCGTGCGATGCCGTCCTCGCCGAGGACGAGCCCGGCGCTCACCGCATCACTGCCGGGCCCACGCCTCGAGTGCCTCGGACTCGGCGAGGCCCTCGTGGTCCCGGCCGTGGGCGATGCGGATCTCGACGAGATCCAGCCCGCCCTCGAAGGCGAACTCGTCGTCGTAGTGATCGCTCACCGGGGAACCGTGGTCGTACCCGACACTCGGCCCGATGCTCGAGATCACGTTCATGACGAACGGGATCTCGACCGTGCCGCACTCGGTGCCGTCCACGACCACCGTCGCGATGCCGTCGCGCTTGATGCGGCGGAACCGCACGCCCACCGTGCTGGCACCGACCGGCACCGGGATCGACGACTCGACGACGTGGTGGTCGCCGAAGCAGTTGTAATCGAACACGAGTCGGTCCCGTTGGACGAACACGCTGAACCCGGAGTTCTCGGTACCGCTCGCGTACAGCACGCCGCCCTGTCCGGACTCCCGGGTGATCGAGGCCTCGAGATCCCAGGACCGTCCGCCGATCGGCGCGCTGGCCTGAGCGGGCATCGGGGCCATCGGCGGCCGGTACCGGTACACCCGGTCGACCGGGTGCGGCGAGTGCTCACGGAAGCGGGCCCCGAAGAGTTCGATGCCGCGGTCGTCGAGGGGGAGCACGCCGTGCTCCTCCGCCTCACGCCACCAGATCGCGATCATCTCGGCGAGCTTGTCCGGCATCGCGGCCGCGAGGTCGTTGCACTCCGAACGGTCCTCGGCGACGTGGTAGAGCTCCCAACGGTCGTCGTCGAACGGCGTGCCCGGGTCGTGCTTGGTGACGGCCTTCCAGCCCTCGTGGTAGATCCCGCGATGACCGTGCATCTCGAAGTACTGAACCGTCTTGCGGCTCTCGGCCGCGGCGTCGTCCAGCGTGTAGGCCATCGATGTGCCGGTGACCGGCATCTGCTCGAGGCCTCGGAAGGTGGCGGGCGGGGTGACGTCGAGCAGCTCGTAGATGGTGGGGACGACGTCGTTCACGTGGTGGAACTGGTCCCGAAGACCTCCGCCGTCGGTGATGCGTGCGGGCCAGTGCATGATGAGGGGCACATGCACGCCGCCCTCGTGGGTGTTCTGCTTGTAGTACTTGAAGGGCGCGTTCCCGGCCTGGGCCCAGCCCCACGGGTAGTTCGCGTGGCTGTGCGGCCCGCCGATGTCGTCGATGCGCTGGATGGCCTCGTCGGGTGTCTCGATGAGGAAGTTGAAGAACTTCATCTCATGCATGACCCCGAACGGCCCGCCCTCCTGGCTCGCGCCGTTGTCGGACAGCAGGATCACGAGCGTGTTGTCGAGCTCGCCGAGAGCCTCGAGCGCGTCCATGAACCGACCGATCTGCGCATCGGTGTGGTCGAGGAACGCCGCGTAGGCCTCCTGCAGGCGGATGGCGAGCCGCTGCTGGTTGTCGGGCAGGTCTTCCCAGGGCTCGACCCCAGGGTTGCGCGGCGCGAGCTGCGTGCCCTCGGGCAGCAGGCCCATCGCCTGCTGGTTCGCGAACCAGCGCTCGCGGATGACGTCCCACCCCTCGTCGAAGCGCCCGCGGTACTTGGCGAGGTACTCGGGCGGCGACTGGTGGGGCGCGTGGGTGGCACCGAACGCGAGGTAGGTGAAGAAGGGCCGGTCCGGGCGGATCGACTTCGAGTCATGGACGAACTCGATCGCCTTGTCCACGAGGTCCTCGGAGAGGTGGTACCCCTCCTCGACCGTGCGGGGCGGCTCGATCATGTGGTTGTCGTACGTGAGCTCGGGATGGAACTGGTCGGTCTCGCCGTCGAGGAACCCGTAGTACCGGTCGAAGCCCCGCTGCAGCGGCCACTGGTCGTACGGGCCGGCGGCCGATGCCCGCTCCATCGGGGTGAGATGCCACTTGCCGAGCGCGAACGTCGTGTACCCCTCGTCACGCAGCACCTCGGCGACCGTCGCCGCGTGGTTCGAGATGTGACCCGTCATGTGGGGGAAGCCGGTGATGAAGTTGGAGATGGACCGCATGCCGACGCTGTGGTGGTTGCGCCCGGTGAGGAGCGCGGCGCGCGTGGGGGAGCACACGGGGGTCACGTGGAAGTTGGTGAACCGCAGGCCCCGTGCCGCGAGGGCGTCGATGTTCGGGGTCTCGATGGTCGACCCGAAGCACCCGAAATGGGAGAACCCGAGGTCGTCGAACAGGATGATGACCACGTTCGGGGCGTCGTCGCCCGGGTGGGCGGGGGTGGGCCACCACGGCTCGGAGTCGGCGAGGTACCGGCCGATCTTCCCCTCGTACTGTCCGTACTGACGCATGGGTCCCCCTCGACGCGTGCGGTGGTGGCGCGGCGGCGCCGGTCGGGCGATCCTAAGAATGTGGCAGTCGGAGTGTCAACACTTGCGACTCGGATCAGACCCGGCTGATGACGTCCTCGCCGAAGCGGGCCAGCGTGGTCTCCGGGTCGGCCATGTGCAGCACCGACGGGATCACGCAGCGGGTGATGCCGATGTCCTCGAGTGCGTGCACCGCGCCAACCGGGTCGGGGCCGAACACGTCGGCGCTGCCCGCGGTGAGCTGGATGCGGTCGGCGTCCCGGCCCGCCTCGGCGGCGGCCTCCCGCATCACGCCGAACAACCGGGTGAGTTCCTCGTTGGTGCCCTTGCCCGGGAAGAACCCGTCCCCCAGACGTCCGGCCCGACGCGCCGCGGCGTCGGAGTGTCCGCCGATGTGGATGGGCACCGAACCCTGTGCGGGCTGGGGTCGTTGGATGCAGTCGGTGAACTCGGTGAACCGGCCGGCGTAGGAGGCGCGGTCCTGTGTCCAGAGCGCGCGCATCGCCTCGATGTGATCGTCGGTGCGGGCACCGCGCTCGCGGAACGGCACGCCGATGGCGTCGAACTCCTCGGCGAGCCAGCCCACGCCGATACCGAGTTCCACCCGGCCACCGGACATGACGTCGAGCGTTGCGACCTCCTTGGCGAAGACCACCGGATTGCGCTGGGGGAGGATCACGATGCCGGTGGCGAGTCGGATCGTCGTGGTGGCCGCCGCGACGAACGCGAGCCAGATGAGCGGATCGGGGATCGGTGCGTCCTCGGCCCCCGGCATGCGCCCGGATCGGTCGTAGGGGTACTGGGACTCGTACCCGGCGGGCACCACCACGTGCTCGACGGTCCAGAGCGACTCGAACCCGGCGGCCTCCGCGGCGAGCGCGAAGCGGGTCGCGCCCTCGGTCGTGGCGAGCGGTCCGACGTTGGCGAACGCGATCGAGAAGTCCATGGCCCCTCCCCGGGGTGGTGCGGTGGCGACTATTGGCAGCCGGAGTGCCGGAACGTAGCATCGCGGGCGGTGTCCCGTCCCCGGGACCCCTCGGGCGGCGGCGCCGCACGGTTCGGAGGAGCGACCCCATGACCGATCTCGTCCTCGACTCGCTGCAGCGTCGGATGCGCACGATGCACGGGCTCTACTACCAGGCCACCGGGTCGATGACGATCGAGCACGTGAACCACTTCGAACGGGAGGGCGTGCTGCCGATCGCGTTCTCGCTGTTCCACTACACGAACATGGAGGACGCCTCCTTCATGCTCATCTCGGGCATGGCGCCGATCTGGAACGACGAGTGGCAGGCCCGGGTCGGGATGGCGGTGAACGATCACGGCAAGCACCGCACGGTCGACGAGATGATCCACCAGCGCATCGGCGACTACGACGCGTTCTGCGAGTACCAGCGGACGGTCTTCGACCGGACCGAGGCGTGGTTGGCCGAGGTGGATCCGGCGATCTTCACGAGGGTCCTCATCGCGCGCCCGTTCCCGCCACAGGTCGCGAGCACCTACAGCGCCCGGGTGGCGGGCGACGAGGGCATCACCGTCCTCGACGGCCTCGAGTGCTGGCTGTACCAGCACGGCCTCCGGCACATGGGTGAGATCGAACTGGCCCGGGGCCTCGTCGGCCTCGGGGGCATGACCTCCTGACCCCCCCCGCCGGGTGGGATCCGGCCGGTGGTGGACCGGACCGGACGTTGCGTCCTACCCTGCTCGGATGCGCCGCCTCGCCGCCCTCGCCCTCGTCGCGCTCGGAGCATCGCTGCTCGTGCCGGCCGTCTCCTCCGTCGCGTCGGCGGCCCCGCGTGCGACCGCACTGCCGTACACGGTGCTGAACCTGCACTACGAGTCCGAGGTGATCCACCTCACGCCGGGGCAGAACATCATCGACACCGACAACCTCCCGGTGTCGATCGGCGGTGTGCCGATGCGTCCGGCGATCCCGGGTTGGATCACGGGCATCACCCCGAACCTCGTCTACACCGACGGCACCGTGCCGCCGGTCGAGATCATCCACCTGCACCACGCGGTCTGGCTGAACGTGTCACGCGGCGACTGGACCTCGCCGGGCATCCCCGAACGCTTCTTCGCCACCGGTGAGGAGAAGACGGCGATGAGCCTGCCGGCGCCGTTCGGGTACCGCTACGACCCGAACGACGTCTGGGCGCTCAACCACATGCTGCATGTGCTGGACGACCAGTCCCACGACGTGCGTCTGACGTGGGACCTGACGTTCGTTCCGGCGTCCACCGCGGGGACGCGCATCAAGGAGGCGTTCCCGCTCTGGATGGATGTGCAGAACGGCTCCTCCTACCCGGTGTTCGATGTCGCGGCGGGGAGCGGGATCGGCGGTGCGTTCACGTATCCGACCGACGCGACGAACCCGTACGGCGCGGGCCCCGTCAAGAACGAGTACACGATCCCCGTGCGCGGCGCGCTCATCCAGACGGGGGGCCACCTGCACCCGGGGGGCCTGCACACCGACCTCAACCTCCGACGCACCATGCTCTCGGGTGCGGTGAGGACCGCCCACCTGTTCAGGTCCGAGGCGCAGTACTTCGAGCCGGCCGGTCCCGTCTCGTGGGATGTCGCGATGACGGTGACCCCGCCCACGTGGAAGGTCGGCGTCCGCGCCGGTGACGTGCTGTCCGTGACGGCGACCTACGACACGACGCGCTGGTCCACCTAC
Source organism: Acidimicrobiia bacterium (assembly GCA_023262065.1). GTDB lineage: Bacteria > Actinomycetota > Acidimicrobiia > IMCC26256 > IMCC26256 > IMCC26256. Next base: position 7,593 of record JALRDW010000250.1, read on the forward strand.
GAGGACATGGGCATCATGGTGACGTGGTTCGCACCGAACCGCGGTGGGCGCAGCCCGTGGGCCAAGTTCGGCGTGGACGTCCCCGGGGTCACGACCCACGGGCACCTGCCGGAGAACGATAACCACGGCGGCGATCCCGACCCGGGCTTCTCCGATCCGACGACCCTCCCCGGCGTGCCGGCCCCGCTCGCGGCGTCGGTCCCGACGATCGACATCACGGACTTCGAGTACGAGCCGGGCGACCTCGACCTGGCGACCGCGATCCCGACCGTGGCCTCGGGGACGGGATTGCGGTTCCGGAACCTCGACGCGCCGTCCACCTTCGGGTACGGCATCTGGCACACGATCACGACCTGTGCGCTCCCGTGCAACGGCTCGACCGGCATCGCGTACCCGTTGTCGGACGCGCCGGTGCAACTGGACTCGGGTCAGCTCGGGAACTTCGGCGCTCCGACGGCGGGGCGGAGGACTTGGACCACTCCGACCGACCTCACGCCCGGCGACTACGCGTACTTCTGCCGCGTGCACCCGTTCATGCGGGGCGCGTTCCGCGTCACCTCGGACTGACCCGCTGCGTTCAGCGCCCCTCGTCGGGGCCCTCGGCCGCCTGGGCGGCGAGGGTCGCATGGACCTCGACCATGTCGATCTCGCGGACCCGGCCGATGAGTTGCTCGAGCATCTGCTCGGGGAGTGCGCCCGGCTCACCGTAGAGCTGCACCTGCTCCCGGAACACCATGAGGGTCGGGATCGACATGATGTTGAACGCACCGGCGAGGGCCTGCTCCGCCTCGGTGTCGACCTTGCCGAACACGATGTCGGGATGAGACTCAGAGGCGGCGGTGAAGGTCGGCGCGAAAGTCCGGCACGGACCGCACCAGGAGGCCCAGAAGTCCACCAGCACGATGTCGTTGCCGACGATGGTGTCGTTGAAGTTGTCTTTTGTCAGGTCTTGGGTGGTCACGTCAATGCCAACGCAGCCACACCCGCTGATGTTCCCGACAGCGGGTCAAACGGTGAAGCCCAGGGCGCGCAGCTGTTCGCGGCCGTCCTCGGTGATCTTGTCCGGCCCCCACGGCGGGTTCCACACCCAGTTGATCGTGACATCGTTGACAAGCCCCGAGCCAACC
>JALRDW010000186.1 GCA_023262065.1 Acidimicrobiia bacterium
GCGTCGAGACCTGCATAGAACTCCTGCAACGAGAGCACGCCGAAGGCGACGTGGCGGGCCTCGTCCGACATCACGTACCGGAGGAGGTTCTTCAGCAGCGGCTCCTCGGTGATCTGGTGCATGAAGCCGAACGCCGCCAGCGCGAGCCCCTCGATCATGATCTGCATGCCCATGTAGGTCATGTCCCACCGGCTGTCACCGAGGATGTCGTCGATGAGCATCTGGAGGTTGGCGTTGACCGGGTACGAACCGCCGAGCTTGGTGTTGAGGTACTTCGCGAAGACCTCGACGTGTCGGGCCTCGTCCATGACCTGGGCGGCCGCGTAGTACTTGGCATCGATCCAGGGCGTGGTGACGACGATCTTCGACGTGCACACCAGCGCGCCCTGCTCGCCGTGCAGGAACTGGCTCATCCGCCAGTTGAACGCCTCGATCTCGAACCGGGTCCACTCGGCCTCGCCCCACTTCCGGACGGGGGAGTCCTCGAGGGACATCATCGTGGTGCGGAACTGCTGCACGGCACCGGCCATCTCCCGGGCGACCTTCTCGACGTCGACGTCGATCGACCAGTCGAGGTCGGTCTCGCCGTTCCACATCGAGTGCTTGGCCTTCTCGTACAGCTTCGAGAGGCCGGGCCGGCTCCGTTCGTAGTCCCAGGTGAACACGGCGTCGCCACGGGTCGTGACGGTGTGGGAGGTGGTGCCGAACGAGCGCTCGTCGTCCCGGAGGATCGACTCGATGTCGTTGACGTCCTCGCGGCCGAGGTAGAGGCGCTCGGGCTGGGTGGTCTCGGTCATGGTGCACTCCGACGTCGGGGGCGGGGCCTTCCTGCAGGCTACCTACGGAGCCCGGGGCCACCGTGGCCGACCTGCGTGACCCACGCCACAGGCGACCCGACCGCCGACCCGGCTCCGCCGAGGGTCCAGCCGGTAGGTTTCGGCCCGTGGCGAAGCCGACCGTCCTCCACAACCCGAACTGCGGGACCTCGCGCTCGGTGCTCGCGGCGCTCGAGGAGGCCGGGGTGGAGGCCGAGGTCGTCCAGTACCTCAAGGTGCCGCTCGACGCTGCGGCCCTGCGGACGCTCCTCGGGCAACTGGTGGACCCGCCCGCCGATCTCGTCCGCAAGGACAAGCGGTTCGGCGAGCTCGGGCTCGCCGCCGACGACTACACGACCGTCGACGCCGTGGTGGCGCTGCTGGTCGAGCACCCGGAGCTCATGCAGCGTCCGGTCGTGCGGTCCGGCCGTCGGGCCGTGATCGCCCGGCCCGCGACGCGGGCCCTCGAGTTCCTCGGATCCTGAAGGAGAGTGGGAGACATGCCGACCATCGACGAGGTGCGCAGCGAGGTCAGGGCCTGGCTGGCCGAGAACTGGAACCCCGACATCACGGTCGGCGAGTGGTGGGAGCGTCTGACGCTCTCGGGCTACGGCGCGCCGAAGTTCCCCGAGCACTGCTACGGGCGGGGCTACAACCAGGCCCTCGCCAACGTCGTGAACGAGGAGATCGCAGCGGCCGGTGCCATCGGCCCGCCCTCGGGTCTCGGTTACCTCCTCACGGCTCCGACCATCGTCATGCACGGCACCGAGGAGCAGCAGCGGGACTGGCTCTTCCGCATCATCAGCGGTCAGGACGCCTGGTGCCAGCTCTTCTCCGAGCCCGGTGCGGGTTCGGACCTCGCCGGGATGCTCTGCAAGGCGACCCGTGACGGCGACGAGTGGATCATCGAGGGTCAGAAGGTGTGGACCTCCACCGCGCAGCTCACGAACCTGGGGATGCTGCTCGCGCGCACCGACCCCGAGGCGCCGAAGCACGCCGGCATCACCTACTTCCGCTTCGAGATGGACCAGCCGGGCGTGACCGTGCGGCCCCTGCGCGAGATGACCGGGCGGGCGCTGTTCAACGAGGTGTTCATCGAGGGCGCCCGGGTGAAGGAGTCCGACATCCTCGGCGGGCTCAACAACGGCTGGGCCGCGGCCAACACGACCCTGGCGGCGGAGCGGGCGGGGCTCGGCTCCGGTGGATCGGGTGCCGCCGGCGGCGCCTTCCCGGGTCCCATCGCCGGCAACCTCGACCAGCGGGTCGGCGACTACGTGAACTCCCGGCGCTCGGGGAACACCGGCGCATCCTCGGCCCCCGGCGGGCTCGCGGGCTCGCTCATCCGGCTCGCCCAGCAGAAGGGGAAGGCCGAGGACCCGATCGTGCGGCAGGGACTCGCGAAGCTCTGGAGCATGCAGACCATCGGTCGCTACACGTCGCTGCGCATGCGGGGCGGCAACGTGACCGCCGGGCTCCCGAACGTCGCCAAGCTGTCGATGTCCGAGATGCTGCGACTGCACCGCGACGTGGCCACCAAGATCATGGGTCCGGACATGTTCCTCTACGGCGACGACGCGCCGACCGAGGGCGTGGTCCAGGAGGCCGTGGTGTTCTCGCCCGGTCCGGCGATCTACGGCGGCACCGACCAGGTCCAGCGCAACATCATCGGCGAGCGCGCCCTCGGCCTCCCCAAGGAGCCGGACCCCTACAAGGGCAAGGCCTTCCGCGAGACCCCCAAGAACGCCTGACCGTCCGGTGGATCTCGGCCTCACCCTGCCCTCGTTCGTCGCGGGCACCGACCGGGCGACGACCCTCGAGTGGTGTCGCCGCATCGACGACGGACCGTTCACGACGATCGCGGTCGGGGAGCGCACGGCGTTCCACAGCCATGAGATGTTCGCCACGCTCGCATTCGCTGCGGCCGCGACCTCGAGGGTCCGCATCGCGGCCACGGTCGCCGTGGTCCCGACGCACGACACCGTGCGCATCGCGAAGCAGGTGGCGACGATCGACGTGCTCTCCGGCGGACGCTTCACGCTCGGTGTGGGGGTCGGCGGTCGGGAGCAGGACTACCGGGCGCTGTCGACGCCGTTCCGCAACCGGTTCGCCCGCCTCGACGAGCAGGTCGATGCGATGCGGCGCATCTGGCGGGGCGAGGCGGTGATCGACGGCGTGCCGCCGATCGGCCCGATCCCGGTGCAGGCCGGTGGCCCACCGATCCTCACCTCGTCGATGGGACCGAAGTCGTTGGCCCGGAGTGCACGGTGGGCCGACGGCATCGCGGGGTTCAGCCTCGGGCCCGACCCGGACGAGGTCGGCGCGACGTTCGCGGCGGTCCGCGCGGCATGGGCGGACGCCGGGCGTACGACGGCCCCCGCCCTCACGACCTCCTCGTGGTACTCCCTCGCCGACGACGGCCCGGAGCGCCTGCACCGCTATGCGTCGGAGTACCTGTCCACGTTCGGTCCCGAGGTCGCGCGGTCGATGGCTGACCTGTGCCGACTCTCGGACGCGGGACGCCTGCGGGAGGCCATCGCCGGTCTCGAGGAGGCGGGCTGTGAGGAGTTCGTGCTCGTCCCCACGAGCGGCGACCTCGACGAACTCGACCGTCTCCTCGCGGCGATCGCCTGAACGGCGCCGACATGGTTGACGGGAGTGCGCCGCCTGTGGGCGCCCGGTCGATCGTCCGGATCCCGCACCTCGGCGACTGCGACCGCACCGGCGCCCTCCGACTCGACTCCCTCGTCGGGTTCCTGCAGGACATCGCGGGCGACGACGCGCGGGTGCGACGCGGCGAGGAGGACCGGATCGCGTGGCTGGTCCGCCGCCTCGACCTCGAGGTCCGCGTCCGGCCCCGTGCCCTCACGCCGCTCACCATCACGACCTGGGTCAGCGGCCATGGCCCGGCGTGGGCTGAGCGACGCACCCGGGTCACCACCGGGTCCGGCGCGGTCGTCGCCGATGCCGTGACCATCTGGGCCGCCGTCTCGCCGCAGACCTCGGCCCCGGTCCGGCTGGGCCGGGAGGAGATCGCAGCCTGGGGGCCCGATGCGCAGCGTCGGGTGGACGCGCGCCTGCGGCTCCCGGCCCCGCCGTCCGCGGGCCGGCGCGAGCCGTGGCCGCCCCGCGTCACGGACTTCGACGCGTACGGGCACGTGAACAACGCGGTCTACTGGAGCGCGGTCGAGGCGGCGCTGGACGGTTGGGTCGGGCCCGGGGCGCTCGGGCGCGCCACGATCGAGTTCCGTGACGGCATCGCGTGGGGTGAGACGGCCGAGGTCGTGACCTCCACCGACGACGGGCTGGACCTGTGGTTCCTCGTCGGGTCGCAGGTCGCGGCGACTGTGCGCTTCGAGCCGGGGGTGTGAAGGTCGGGTGCCGGGTGCCGGGTGCCAGCGGGAACCGGGGTCCCGGAGCCCGGGCGGTCCGGCGGTAGGGTCCTCGGCCATGACGAAGTCGATGAAGCTCGGGTTCATGGTCGGGTACTGGGGTGCCGGGATGCCGGTCGGTACCCCCGACCTCATCCTCGAGGCGGAGCGCCTCGGGTACGAGACGGTCTGGACCGCCGAGGCCTACGGATCCGACGCCCTCACGCCGCTCGCGTGGTGGGGTTCTCAGACGTCCCGTATCCAGCTCGGCACCTCGATCATCCAGATGTCGGCCCGGACCCCGACGGCCACGGCGATGGCCGCGATCACGATGGATCACCTCTCGAACGGCCGGTTCGTGCTCGGCCTCGGCGCGTCCGGCCCGCAGGTGGTGGAGGGCTGGTACGGCCAGAACTACGCGAAGCCGCTCGAGCGCACCCGGGAGTACATCGAGATCATCCGGCGCATCCTCGCCCGCGAGGAGCGGCTGGTGTACGACGGCAATCAGTACCGGCTGCCGTACCCGGGCGGTACCGGGCTCGGGAAGCCGGTGCGCTCGATCACGCACCCGTTGCGGGAGGACCTCCCGATCTACCTCGCGGCCGAGGGTCCGAAGAACGTGGCGCTCTCGGCCGAGATCGCTGACGGGTGGATCGCCATCTACCTGTCGCCGCGGGTCGACGGCTTCTACCGCGACGCACTGGCCGAGGGGTTCGCCCGTCCGGGGGCGCGCCGGTCGTTCGAGGACTTCGAGGTCGCGGCGACCGTGCCGGTCATCATCCACGACGACGTCGAGGAAGCCGCATCGTTCCTGCGACCGGTGCTCGCCCTGTACATCGGCGGCATGGGCGCCAAGGACATGAACTTCCACGCCAACGTGTTCTCGCGCATGGGGTACGAGGCCGAGTCGAAGAAGATCCAGGAGCTCTACCTCGAGGGAAGGAAGGACGAGGCGGCCGCGGCGGTGCCGATGGCCCTCATCGAGGAGACCTCGCTCATCGGTCCCAAGGAGAAGATCCGGGACGACCTCGAGGCCTGGAGGGAGTCCTGCGTGACCCAACTCCAGATCTACGGGGACGCGAACACCCTCCGCACGATGGCCGAGCTCTGCCTCTAGGGGCGGGTGGCCCCTGGCGCGTCGCTCGGCGAACGATCAGCGGCGGTCGAGGATGACGTCCTCGGCGTCGGTGAGCATCCAGATCAGGTCGTCGCGGGCGAGGAACCGCAGCTCGTCCGGGTGGACCCGGGTGGCGTAGATCGGGTCCATCGCCATCTCGAAGAAGCGCGACGCGCTCGCGAACGTCTGGATCGTCACGCCGTCGATGTCGCAGCCGGGCCGGTCGTAGTCGGAGCGCAGCCGATGGTTCTGCTCGTAGGCGAGGAAGAACGCCCGGATCTCGGCGTCGTCCCGGTTCAGGGGTCCGTGCTGCTCGAGCCAGTAGGTGTGGAACTCCTCGATACCCATCCCCGGCTTCCGGCGCACCGCACACACGAGGCGCGTGTAGGGCGGGGTGAGGTCGGCGGGGCGAGGGACGATGACGTCCTCGACCTCGGTGAACACGACGAGCATGCTCGCCTGATCGAACAGTTC
>JALRDW010000221.1 GCA_023262065.1 Acidimicrobiia bacterium
TCGCGCGCGGCCGACCGCTTGGTCTCGCGCAGGATGAGCCCGCGGCTCTCGGCGATGGCCGGCGCGTTCACGAAGGACACCGGTTCGTCGACGATCGCACCGAGGACCCCCTTGAGGACGCCGAGGTTGAGGACCCGGCAGTCGTAGTCGGCGATCGCACCCTCGTAGGAGACCTCCAGCGTCTCCGGCGTCCCGCCGGCGAGTGCGGTGAAGAGCCGGCCCAGCCGCTCGACCAGGGGGAGGAAGGGTTGGACGGTCGACGAGGCCTCGGTCGCCGCGAGGTTGACCGCGAAGGGCACGAACTCCCCCCGCAGGGCGAGCACCACCATGTCGGCGATGGTGACGCCAGCCTTGTCCTGAGCCTCGACCGTCGACGCCCCGAGGTGAGGGGTCACCACGACCTCGGGCAGGCCGAACAGCGGCGACTCGGTGGTCGGCTCGGCCGCGAACACGTCGAGTCCCGCCCCGGCGATGCGCCCGGTGCGGATCGCGTCGGCGAGGTCCTGCTCGACGATGATCCCGCCGCGCGCCGTGTTGATGATCCGCAGACCCGGCTTGGCCCGCTCGAGCAGCGCGGCATCGATGAGCCCCATCGTCTCGGGCGTCTTCGGGAGGTGCACCGACACGAAGTCGGCGACCGTGAAGAGATCCTCCACCGTCGGGATGAGCTCCACCCCGAGCTGCCGGGCCCGTTCGGCGCTCACGAAGGGGTCGTAGGCGACGAGCCGCATCCCGAAGGCGAGGCAGCGCTGGGCCACCAGCACCCCGACGCGCCCCAGGCCGACCACGCCCATCGTCTTGCCGTGGAGCTCGACCCCGGTCCAGCGCGAGCGGTTCCACTCGCCGCGGACCAGGTCGTTGTGGGCCTGCGGGATGTTGCGGGCCTGCGCGAGCAGCAGGGCCATCGCCTGCTCGGCGGCCGAGATGACGTTGGACTGCGGCGCGTTGACCACCATCACGCCCTGCGCGGTGGCGGTCGCCACGTCGACGTTGTCGAGACCGATGCCCGCCCGCCCGACGACCACGAGGTCCCGACCGGCCTCGAGCACCTCGGCGGTGACCTGGGTGGCGCTGCGGATGACGAGCGCGTGCGCACCGACCACGGCGTCGAGCAGCCCGGCCGGGTCGAGGCCGAGCCGGACGTCGACCTCGAACCCTGCGGCCCGCATGGCGTCGAGCCCGGTGTCGGCGAGCTCTTCGGTGACGAGGACTCGGTGGGTCACGGCGGGCACGCTACCCGGCCCCTCCGCCCCGCTCATGCGAGGAACGCGGCGATGCGGGCCACGCCCTCCTCGAGGTCGGCGTCGGCGAGCGCGAACGAGAGGCGGGCGTATCCCGGCGCGCCGAAGGCCTCGCCGGGCACGATGGCGACCTTGGCCTCGTCGAGGAGCACCTCGGCGAGATCCATCGTCGAGGTGATCGGACGGCCGGCGAGCGTCCGCCCGATGACCCCCTCGAAGGATGGGAAGCAGTAGAAGGCGCCCTCGGGCTCGAGACACCGGACCCCCGGGATCTCCGAGAGCATCCGGTGCATCGTGCGGCCCCGCCGTTCGAACGCGACCCGCATCTCGAGGACCGCGTCGAGGGGACCGGCCACCGCGGCGAGCGCGGCGCGCTGGGCGACGTTCGAGATGTTCGAGGTGGACTGGGACTGCAGGTTGGTCGCGGCCGCGATCACGTCGGCCGGACCGATCATCCATCCCACGCGCCACCCGGTCATCGCGTAGGTCTTGGCGACCCCGTTGAGCACGATGCACGTGTCGGCCAACTCCGGGACGAGGGCCGGCATCGAGGTGAACCGGTGGTCGCCGAACACGAGGTGCTCGTAGATCTCGTCGGTGATCACCCAGATGCCGTGGTCGAGCGCCCACCGGCCGATCGCCTCGACCTCGGCGGGCGGGTACACGGCACCCGTCGGGTTCGAGGGCGAGACGAACACAATCGCCTTGGTCCGCTCCGTGCGCGCCGCCTCGAGCTGCTCGACGGTGACCCGGAATCCCTGCGCATCGGTGGTCGCGACCTCGACCGGCACGCCGCCGGCCAGGGTGATCGCCTCCGGGTAGGTCGTCCAGTACGGGGCGGGCAGGATGACCTCGTCCCCGTCGGCGACGATCGTCTGGAACGCCGTGTAGACCGCGTGCTTGCCCCCGGCCGTGACGAGCACCTGGGAGGCCTCGACCGCGAGACCCGAGTCCCGCAGGGTCTTCGCCGCGATGGCGGCGCGCAGTTCCGGCAGGCCCGGGGTGGGCGAGTACCGGTGGTTCTGCGGGTCGCGGCACGCCGCGACCGCGGCCTCGACGATGGGCTCGGGCGTCGGGAAGTCGGGCTCGCCGGCGCCGAAGCCGATGACCGGCTCACCGGCCGCCTTGAGCGCCTTGGCCTTGGCGTCGACGGCGAGGGTCGCGGACTCCGCGATGGCCGCCACTCGGGGGGAGATGCGTCGTGAGGTCACGAGCCGCATCGTGGCACGCGGTCGATGCACCGGACGAACGAGCAACCGGCCGCTCCGGGCCCGTGGGTGCCCGGGGACGCCCGACGCGCGGTCCTAGCCTTGCGGGCGATGACCGACCCGCCCCGCACCTCGGAACGCGCCCCCTGCGGGGCCCGTCACGTGCGGATCGGGGCGGCACTCGGGCTGGTCGCGGCCCTCGTGCTCCCCGCCCTCGACCCGAGCCCGGATCGGGCCGGGGCCCTCGCCGCCCCGGTCGGCAACCCGCCCGAGGCCTTCGTGATCGCCGACGCCACCTCCGGGGTGATCCTCGACGCCCGCCGGCTCCACATCCCGATCCAGCCCGCGAGCATGGTGAAGCTCCTCACGGCGCTCACCGCCGTGACGAACCTCCCGCCCGACGTCCGGGTGCCGGTGAGCGAACGGGCGGCCCGGCAGCCGGTGATGCGGATCGGCATGCCGGCGGGCCAGGCCTGGCCGCTCGACGACATGCTGGCCTCGCTCATCATGGTGTCGGCCAACGACGCCGCCTGGGCGATCGCCGAGTGCTCGGGAGGCAGCGTCGACGGATTCGCGGTCCAGGCGAACGCGCTCATGCGCCGACTCGGCGCCACCGACGGCACGTTCAACGACCCTGCCGGGCTCAGCGACGGCGACTCCCACAACGGCGGGTCGACCCTCAGCATGTGGGACCTCGCGATCATCGGGCGGAACGCGCTGGCCGTTCCCCGGATCGCGGCCACCGCGGCGACGGTGCGCAAGGAGTTCACCGATGTGTACGGCGCCCCGCACACCTACACGAACCACAACCGCACCTTCCTCGAGGGCTACCCGGGGGCGAACGGCCTGAAGACCGGGTTCACGAGCGACTCCGGGCGCACGCTCATCGCGTCGGCGACCCGCGGGAAGCGCACGATCATCGTGGCCCTCGCCGGCACCTGGGACACCACCAACTGGGCCGGGGCACTGCTCGACCGCGGGTTCGCGACCGACCCGGACGCCACCGGCACGCGCCTGCCCGGGGTCCGGGTGCGCGAGATCACCCGGCGGGCCGGCACCCGTGCCGCCTGCGCCGACGGCGTCACCCCGCCCGCGTCGTCGACGACCCCGACCACCCCGACCATCGCCGCCCCCGTCCGACCGGTGGGCGTCGGGACCGACGCCCGGGCCGCCGGAGACGACGCGGGCGGCGGCGCACCGAGGACCACCGTCGTCCTGGTGACCGGGGGCGTCCTCGCGGCCCTGACGGCCGCGGTCGTGTGGCGGCGACGCGTGGTGGTCCGGCGGCGGCGGCGGCGGGCGGAACGCCGCCGTTCCCTCGAGCGGGCCCAGCGCGCTGGCACCGTGCACGTCGTCGACGCGTCCGTCCCCACCGGCCGGGTCGATCGTCAGGCGACGAGCCGTGCGGCCGAGACCGACCCCGGCGCGACGACCCGCACCACCCGCGGCGATCGCTGAACCCGACGGGTCAGGCCGTCGGGTCCCAGCCGCGCAGGTCGGCGAGGCGCGGGTCGTTCGAGAAGATCTCCACGATCGGTTGGTCGAGGCGGAGCCGTCGCATCACGACCCGGACCTCGTTCTCCTGGTTGTAGAGCATGAGGGTCACGGCCACCCCCTGCTCACCGGCCCGAGCGGTACGGCCCGAGCGGTGCAGGTAGTCCTTGTGGTCGTGCGACGGGTCGTAGTGGATCACCACGTCGACCCCGTCGACGTGGATCCCGCGGGCGGCGACGTCGGTGGCGACGAGGACCTTGAGCCGGCCCGAGGCGAAGTCGGCGAGCGCCTTCTCCCGGGCGGCCTGCCGCAGGTCGCCGTGGATCGCTCCGGCGCGCACCCCGACGCCCTCGAGCTGGTCGACCAGCTTGTCCGCGCCCCGCTTCGTGCTGCGGAAGATCATCGTCCGATCGACGCTGTTCGCGATCGCCGCCGCCACCTTGACCTTGTCCATCTGGTGGACGTGCAGGAAGTGGTGGCGCATCTGCTCGACGGTCGGTTCGTCGGACTCGACCTCGTGGAAGACCGGGTCGACCATGTACTTCTGCACCAGCCGGTCGACCGCACCGTCGAGCGTGGCCGAGAACAGCATCGTCTGGTGCGGGCCGGTGGTGCGGTAGAGGATCTTCTGCACCTGCGGCATGAACCCCATGTCGGCCATGCGGTCGGCCTCGTCGAGGACCATGACCTCGATGGCGGAGAGCTCCATCTCGCCCCGCTCGAGCAGATCGATGAGCCGGCCGGGCGTGCCGACGATGATCTCGACGCCCTTGCGGAGCGCGTCGATCTGCGGGTCCATCGACACGCCGCCGTACATCGCCTTCACCCGCACGCCCGTGGCCTTGCCGAGCGGACTGAGTGCATCCTTGACCTGCACCGCCAACTCGCGGGTCGGTACGAGGATCATGCCGGTGGGCCGCTTCGGCTGCGCGACGGACACGCGCTGGAGCATCGGGAGGCCGAAGGCCAGCGTCTTGCCGCTGCCGGTCTTGGCCTTGCCGCACACGTCGCGGCCGGCGATGCCGTCCCCGATCGTGAGGTTCTGGATCGCGAACGGGGCCGTGATCCCCGTCTCGGCGAGCGCGCCGATGAGGTCGGGCGAGACGCCGAGCGCCTCGAAGGTGGTGGTCTCGATCACTCGGATCTCCTGGCTCGGGCCTGCGCCACGTGAGGGTCGCACTCCCTGCCGGCGGAGCGCCCGTGCGGCCGACACGTGGTCGGGACGGAGGGCACCGGCGTGAGGTTGACCCGCGGAACCGATCGGTTCCGATACGCGAGGGTACCCGCTCGTGCGGCCCGGGGCCCGGCACGGGCGTCCCGGGCCCGACGCGCGATCGCTACCAGGGCATCGCCGTGCCGCCGTTGGGCCGCAGGATCTGACCGGTCATGAACGACGCCCCGCCCGAGCAGAGGAACAGGATGCTGTCGGCGACGTCCTGGGCCTCGCCCACGCGCCGGAGCGGAGCCATGTTCCCGAAGCGTGACTTGTACTTCTCGACCCGCTCGGGATCCTCGTTCCCCTCGGCGTCGGTGTAGTTGTGCTTCGAGAAGTTGGTGTGGATGACGCCGGGGGCGATCGCGTTCACGCGCACACCGTTCGGGCCGACCTCGGTCGCGAGGGTCTTGGTCAGCATCGCCACCGCCGCCTTCGTCATCGCGTAGCAGGCCAGCGTCGGCGCCGGGGTGTCGATCGCGCCGGACGACACGTTGATGATGCTGCCGGAACCCTGCGGCACCATGTGGCGGATCGCCGCCTGACACCCGTAGAAGACGCTCTTCATGTTGATGGCGAGGATCCGCTCGAACTCCTCGTCCGTGACCTCGGCCACCAACCGGTTGTGGGGCACCCCTGCGATGTTGCCCATGATGTCGAGCCGCCCGTGGGCTGCGAACGCGCCGTCCACGAGGGTGTCGATGTCGGCCCGCGAGGTGACGTCGGTGCGCACCGCGGAGGCCGCTCCGCCGTGCTCGTTGATCCACTGGGCCGTGAGGTGCGCGGCGTTCTCGTCGATGTCGGCGCACACCACGGTGACCCCCACGGAGGCGAGCGTCGTTGCGGTGGCCCGGCCGATGCCGCTTCCGGCACCCGTGAGCACCGCAACCTGTCCCGAGAGGTCGTACCCCGCCAGCACGTCGGACATCTCCATCACTCCCCTGCGATCGTCGGTCGGGCCCGGGCGAGACTACGGGGCGCGGCGGCTACGGTGCCGATCGCACCCGATCCGCCGGTGAGGCGCATGGACACCCTCTCGATCGCGAGCTTCAACACGCACTGGGGCGTCACCCTCACGGGGCGCCCCTTCGACGTGGTCGGCGCCGCGGTCGCCCTCGATCCGGATGTGCTCGTGCTGCAGGAGTCCTGGCGGCCGAACGGCGAGCCGGGCTACGCGGCGACGATCGCAGCCCACCTCGGGGCGAGTCTCCACGAGCTCCCGATGATGAGCGACCGCAACCCGGCCCGGCCGCGCCACCTCGTGATCCCCGCCGGACCGACCGGGGACTGCGGACTCGCCGTCATCAGCCGGCGTCCCGTCACCGCGCGGCACGCGTTCGATCTCGGCCACGCCCCGGGCGACGCGATCCCGCGCCGGTTCGGCCTCGCGGTCACCGTCGCCCTCGCGTCGGGCGCCTCGGTGACCGTGGCCGGCGTCCATGCGTCGCACCGGCTCTGGGGCTCACTCCCCCAGCTCGAGCGGCTGGACCACGCGCTGCGGAGCCTCGGCGGACCCTCGGTGATCGCCGGCGACTGCAACATGTGGGGGCCTCCGATCGCCACGGTGCTGCGCGGCCGCCGGCGCGCCGTGCGCGGGCGCACCTGGCCCGCCCCGCGACCGCACAGCCAGATCGACCACATCTGGATCGACCGGTCGCTGCGGGTCATCGACGCCGCCGTCGGCGCCGACGTCGGATCGGACCACCGGCCCGTCCGGGCGACGCTCGCGCTCGACCCGCCCGCGCCGTAACCTCACCGCACCACGACTCGGCGAGGGGTGCGCATGGGCGCGATGGATGGACGGACCGTCGTCATCACCGGCGGCAACGCGGGGATCGGCAAGGAGACCGCAGTGGCCCTCGCCCGCGACGGGGCCCGGGTCATCTTCACCTCGCGGGACGCCGCGCGCGGGGCCGACGCGCTCGCCGAGATCACCGGTCGCAGTGCGAGCACCGCGGTCGAGGTGATGCCGCTCGACCTCGCCAGCCTCGCATCGATCCGCACCTTCGCCGAGCGGGTGCTCGCCGCGACCGACCGGATCGACGTGCTCGTGAACAACGCCGGCCTGCTGCTCCAGCAGCGGACCGAGACCGAGGACGGGTTCGAGACCACCTTCGGGGTCAACCACCTCGGACACTTCCTGCTCACCGACCTGCTGCGGGACCGCCTCGTGGCCAGCGCACCCGCCCGCGTCGTGGTGGTGGCCTCGAACGCGCACACCTTCGCCCGGACGGGACTCGACTTCGACGACCTCCAGGCCACCCACCGGTACTCCGCGTTCCCGGTGTACGCCCGCTCGAAGTTGGCGAACATCCTGTTCACCGACGAACTCGCGCGTCGCCTCGCCGGGACCGGGGTCACCGCGAACTCGCTGCACCCGGGCTACGTCGACAGTCGGTTCGGCCGCGACGGGGACAGCGGTCGTCTGGACTGGTTCTTCGGACTCGGCGCGCGTCTCTTCGCGATCCCACCCGAGGCCGGGGCGGCGACGAGCGTGTTCGCGAGCCGGGACGCGAGCCTCGCCGATGTGACGGGCGCGTACCTCGTGAAGTCGAGGGTGCACCGGGCCAGCGCCCGGGCGAGGGACGCCGACGCAGCCGCCCGGTTGTGGGAGATCAGCGAGCGCCTCGTCAGCGCGTGACGGGGTCGACGCGCTCGTAGATCGCGATCCCGTCGATCGACTCGACGAAGCGGTACCGGCGGTCCATCACCCGTTGCAGCTCCGGGAACCGCGAGATCGGGTACATCTCGGAGCCCCGGATCGCAGCCGGCGAGGTGTCGAGGACGTACTCGGGCGGGTGGGACGCGAAGTCGGCGAAGAACAGGTCCCACGCGCCCGGCGTGGCCTCGTCGACGGTGTCGGCCGACGCGGGTCGACCGCCCCAGTGCCCGGTGAGGAAGCCGGTGGTCACGAATCTCGTCGCCGGGCGGGCCCCCGAGGCCCAGTAGATCTCGGGGATCTGGCCCCACACGAGCACACGGTCGCTGGGCTCGACGCGGTCGACGAGGTACTCGCTCACGCTCTCGTACCGGGGTTCGTCGTCGAAGGGCCGCACCCAGAACCCGAACGCCGAGAACCCGAGCGCGCCCACCACGGCGACGGCGACGGTCCGGCGCACGGCGACCTCGGATGCGGCGGCGAGCGACCCGGCGGCGAGCAGCACCATCGGGGGCAGCAGCTGCAGGTAGTAGTGGCCGAAGAAGTGGAAGCCGAAGGCGACCGCGACGCAGGACGATGCGAGCCAGAGCCACAGGTCGCGCTCCGCGGCCCGACGCTCCCGGTCCCGCCACGCGCCGGGGATCCAGAAGAGGAGCGGGGCCTGGCAGGCCGCGAACGCGGCGGTCATGAGCGCGAACATCCCGACCACGTACAGCGAGGCCGCGTCCAACCCGACGTAGGAGCCGTTGCCGAGCACGGCCCAGAAGAGGAGGTCACGCGGCCCGACGAGCGCGGCGACCACGAGCAGCGGGACCGAGAAGCCGAGCGCCGTGCGCTGCAGCCCCCGCCGACCGCCGCCCCGCGCCGCGAGGTAGGCCACGGGCAGCAGTGCGGCGGCGCCCGTCTGCTTGGCGAGCGTGGCGAGCGCGATGGCACCGCCCGCAGCCCCGGGCCGGCCCCGGGCCGCGAGCAGGATCCCGGCCGTCATCGGGAGGAGCATGAAGATCTCGAAGTTCGCGGCCTGCCCGTCCTGCGGGGCGAACATCACGGTGGCACAGACCCAGAGGACCCCGGCCACCCATGCAGCGCGCTCGCCCCATCGTCGGCGCGCCTCGAGCGCGAGCAGCAGTCCGGTGACCGCCACGACCACGGTCGCGACCAGCCGCACCGACCACAGCGCCGTCGTCCCGAACGCGCGGAAGGTGACCGCGTACAGGTACGGCACCAGGGGCGGCTTGCGGTCGGTGGTGTCCTCGTACAGGCGGCCACCCTCGTTGATGACCTCGGCCTGCGTCCCGAGGTACGACTCGTCGGAGTTGAACACCGGCACGACCCACCCCGGCGCGCGCAGCACCCCGGCGAGCGCGAGCAGCACGACGAACAGTGCGAGCGTCGGCCGGGTGACGGCATGCCGCCGGTCGGGCGCAGGGGCGAGGATCTCGGTGGTCACGGTCGAATCCCGGAGCGAGGGCGGTGGCGACGAGCGTGGCCACCGCAGCCATTCTGCCGCACCCGGACCGGGCGCGCGCGGGCGGCGCCATGCCGCCGCACCCGCGCGGTGGCATGATCGGCGGCGCATGCCGAGCCCGTTCCGGACCCCGAACCGCATCCTGTGCCGCATCGGGGCGTTCGGGCTCGCCGCTTCCGCCCTCGTCGCGCCGATCGCGCAGGTCGCGCCGGCCGGGGCCGAACCGACACCGACCCCCCGACGGGTCCTGCTCCTGGCCCTGCCGACCGTGACCTGGGCCGACGTGCGCGACCAGCGGCTGCCGAGCCTCGAGGCACTGCTCGGTACGTCGGGCATCGCCAACCTCATGCTGCGCACCACCCAGCGCACGACCGACGCGGGCGACGGGTACGCGACCATCGGCGCGGGCACCCGCACATCCGGGGGCGGGCCCGACGACGGCACCGTGCTGCAGACCGGCGAGCCGTTCGGCGGTGAGGACGGAGCGGTCCTCTACGAACGCCGGACCGGGGCACCGCTCGATGCCCGCATGGGCGCGATCGGGTTCCCCGCGCTCGTCACCGCGAACGAGGCACTCCTCTTCGACTCCGTCCCGGGACTGCTCGGTTCGACGTTGCGCGACGCCGGATGGGGCCGCGCCGCCATCGCGAACGCGGACCGGGGCGAGGGCGAACTCGGCGTCGAGTACCACCGGGAGGCCGCACTCGTCGTCGCCGACCGGGCCGGCCGGGTCCCCGCCGGGACCGTGTCGGCCCGGATCCTCGCCACGACCCCCGAGGCGCCTTACGGACGCACCCTCGATCGCGCCGCGACCCTGCGCGCGTTCGACCGGGTCTGGGCCGACGGGCGGGTCGTGCTCGTCGAGGGTTCCGACCTCGCCCGGGCCGACGCGTACCGCAAGGTCGTCACGGCCGACCAGCGGGAACGCCAACGGCGCGCGGCACTGCGACGCACCGATCGCCTCATGGGGCAGGTGCTCGAGCGCACCGACCCCGCTCGCGACCTCGTGGTCGTGTTCGGGGCGTTCCAGCCCTCGTACGCGAAGAACCTCGGGATCTTCGCGATCCACGGACCGGGGATCGAGCGCGGCCTCGTCGAGAGCTCGACCACCCGCCGGGCCGGCTACGTGGCGCTGCAGGACATCGCGCCGACCGTGCTCGACCACCTCGCCATCGAGGCCCCGACCGAGATGGAGGGACGCCCGGTCGATCGCACGGGGCGCCGCGGCGAGTTCGCCCAGCAGGTCGACCGACTCGCCCGCGAGAACCGGGCATCGATGTTCCGGGACGACACGATCGGGACCGCGATGGTCGTGCTGGCCGCGACCGTCGTCGTCGTCACGCTCGCCGGCGTCGCCGTGCTCCTCGTGCCCGCCTTCGCCCGCTTCCGTCGCGTGCACGCATGGCTGTGCCTCTCCGTGCTCGGGCTGATCGCGGCCACGTTCCTCACCGAGCCCTTCCCGTTCCCGGCGTGGGGGGCCGGCCCCTACTGGATCGCGGTGATCGGGTCCGCACTCGCGTTCGGTGCGGTCGCCCTCGCCTGCCGCCGGGTCGACTGGATGCTCCCCGTCATGGTCGCGACGGGCGCGATCGTCGTGCTGCACGGTGCCGACGTGCTCGCCGGTGCGCACCTGCAGTTCGCCACGGTGTTCGGGTACTCGCCCACGGTCGGGGTCCGGGTCGCGGGCATCGGCAATCCGGCATCGGCCCAACTGAGCGCGTCGGCGCTCATCCTCTCGACGCTGCTGGTCGCCCGCATCGGCGCACGACGCGGCGTGCCGATCGCCGCCGTCCTCCTCGGGACGGTGCTCGTGGTCGTCGCGGCGCCGCCGTGGGGGCAGGACTTCGGCGGTGCGATCTCGAACGCGCCCGCCTTCGGCGTGTTCCTGTGGCTCGCGGCCGGCCGCCGCATCACCCGCCGCACGGTGCTCTGGTTCGCGACCGCGCTCGTCGCCGCCGGACTGCTCGTGGGACTCCTCGACCTCCTGCGCCCGCGCGCCTCCCGGACCCACGTCGGACGGTTCTTCGAGAAGATCGGCGACGAGGGCTTCGTCGGGTTCTGGACGGTGATCGTCCGGAAGGCCGGCCTCATGATCCAGACCTTCGCGGTGCCGACCTGGGTCCTCGCGACGGTGGCCCTCCTGGCCATCCTCGCCTACCTCGGGTGGGGCACCCCGTGGCTGCGCCGTCTGGCCGAGGCGGTCCCGACGCTCCGGGCCGGGGGCATCGCCTTCGCCGTCATGGCCGTGCTCGGGATGCTGCTCAACGATTCCGGCATCACCGTGCCCGGCATGATGCTGGCGGTCATGGTCCCGTCCCTCCTGGCGCTCACGACCCTCCAACCCGCTGCCGAGCCGGGGCGCTCCGGGGCGGCCGGCCCGGGGAGCACGGCCGCCGAGGCGACGGCGTCCGGCACCGCCTGACCCGCCGCCATCCGGACCCGGCGTCCGCTCCGTAGACCCTGCGCCGAGGCCCAGAGCGGGCCCACGGGCGACAGGACGGAACGGGCATGGCTGCAGGCGCACTCCGACGCGACGACGCCAGCGAACGCGATCTCATCGCGACCTACCTCGACGAGATCGGTCGCGTCGCGCTCCTCACCAAGGACGACGAGGCCCGCCTCGCGCAGACCATCGAGGAGGGACGCGCCGCGCAGGCCGAACTCGATGGCGGAGCCGTCGGGGCGCGGGCGACGAAGTTGCGCCGTGCCGTGCGCGACGGTGAGCGTGCCCGTGACCAGTTCGTCGAGGCGAACCTCCGACTCGTGGTCTCGGTCGCCCGCCGGTACCAGCACCACGGCCTGTCGCTCCTCGACCTCGTGCAGGAGGGCAACCTCGGACTCATCCGTGCGGTCGAGAAGTTCGACGCGGGTGCGCCGCCGCCCACCCCCGCGCCATGCAGCACGTAGGTCGAGGGTTCCTCGGCGGTGTCGTTGATGGCCGCTACGTCGCGTAACAGCACGGGCCGGGTTTCGTGGACGCCGACCACCACGTTGCCGACGTCGGCGGCGTCGCGGAGGAATGTACCGGTCTCGAGCAGGACCTCGGTGTTGGCGAACGGCCGGGATCCCGCCTGCAGCTTCCGGTTGGCCCCCCGCAAGGCGGCGATCAGTTGCGCGGGGTCGAGCTGGCGTGAGGCGAGGGCGGCTGGATCAAGTTGCACGCGGACGGCGCGCCGCGTGCCGCCCACGCGATCGCGACGACGACCACGAGCGCGTTGCCCACGTACGCGACCCGGGCGGCGAGGAGGATCCGATTCAGAGGATGCATCATGGGGTCTCTCCCGGCGCAGGCGCGGCCGGTGCGGTGAGTGCGGCCGCACTATCCACCGGCGCCGCTGCGCTGTCGGTCATCGTCGTCGGAG
>JALRDW010000246.1 GCA_023262065.1 Acidimicrobiia bacterium
GGCGAAATGCGGCAGCCAAGCAGGAGCCCCGCCTTGATGATGGCGTCGAGCGCCGCCTTGTTCATCACCGGCAAAGCCCCGGGCAACGCGAGCACCACCGGATCGGTCAGTGTGTTCGGTTCATGACCATAGCCGGTGCCCACGGCCGCGAAAACCTTGGAGGCCGCCTTGATCTGCACATGCACCTCCAGGCCGATGACGGCCTCGTACCGAGCGGCGGTTGTGGACACAGAGGACACGGAAGAGGATTCGGAGTTCACATCCTTCACAAACGCGGGGTCTTGCGGCCCCACGCGCCGCCGATCGCACCGCGATCGACCACGCGATCGACGCCGTCGCCCTCGGCCCCTGGCGCGATCGGCGGGTCGGGGAGCTGTCGGGAGGTCAGCAGCAGCGGGTGATGATCGCGAAGGCCCTCGCCAGCGACCCCGAACTGCTGGTGCTCGACGAGCCGGTCGCCGGGGTCGACGCCGAGTCCCAACGGCTGTTCCGGGACTCGCTCGTCCACCTCATCGAGGCACACGACGGCGCGGTGCTCCTCGTGTCGCACGAGCTCGGCGCGGTGGCCGACGACCTCGACCGCGTCATCGTGCTCAAGCACCACGTCGTGTTCGACGGCTCACCTCAGGAACTGCGGTCCCGCGGGGTGAGCCTCGGCGTGCACGCCGACGATCTGCCGCTCTGGCTCGAGGGGCTCGACTGATGCAGCTCCCCCTCCCCTGGCCCTTCGAGCGCGAGTACATGCAGCTCGCCCTCGTCGGCGGCCTCGTCGTCGGTGCGTGCGCCCCGCTGGTCGGAGGGTTCCTCGTGCAGCGGCGGATGTCCCTCCTCGGCGACGGCATCGGGCACGTCGCGTTCGCCGGCGTCGCAGCCGGCCTCCTCCTCGGCGTGTGGCCGGTGTGGACCGCACTCGTCGCTGCGGTCGTCGCGGCCCTCGGTATCGAGTGGCTGCGGTCCCGGGGCCGGACCTCGGGCGACCTCGCGCTCGCGGTGTTCTTCTACGGGGGCATCGCCGCCGGGGCGGTCATCGCGAGCCGGGCCACCGCCCTCGGTCGTCCGGCCAACGTGCTGCCCTTCCTCTTCGGGTCGATCCTCACCGTCACCCCCGGGGACACCATCGCCGTGGCCGTGATCGGGCTCGTCATCGTCGCCACGATCACGGTCGCCGGACGCGCCCTGCTCGCAGTCGTCGTCGACGAGGAGACCGCACGGGTCGCCGGACTGCCGGTCGATGCGCTCAACGCCGCCCTCGCCGTGCTCACCGCGGTGACCGTCGTCGCCGCCATGCGGGTCGTCGGCCTGCTCCTCGTCGCCGCGCTGCTCGTGCTGCCCGTCGCGACCGCCCGCCTGCTCGCGCCTTCGTTCCGGTCCACGATGCTGGCCGCGGTCGCGGTCGGAGTGCTCTCGGTGGTCCTCGGCCTGGGCGCAGCCCGGGCGTGGGGCCTCGCACCCGGTGGCACGATCGTGCTGGTCACCATCGCTGCGTTCGCCGTGACCTCGGTCGCCCGGCCCTCGACCACCATCCCCGCCAGCCCGCACGACCACTGACGCATCGATCCGGCGCCGACGGCGGTCGCGGGCGCGTGCCCTACGCTCGGCCCCATGCGCACCATCCCGCACTGGACCGACGGGGCCCCGTACGCACCGGCCGGCCCGACCGCACCGGTCTTCGACCCGACCACGGGCACCGTGCAGGCCGAGGTCGCGCTGGCCGGCCCGGCCGACGTCGACCACGTGGTCGCATCCTCGGTGCGGGCCGCGGCCGAGTGGCGTGAGACCTCCCTCGCCCGCCGCTCGAAGCTCCTGTTCGAGTTCCGCAACCTCATCGAGTCCCGGACCGACGAACTCGCGCGGATCATCTCGGCCGAGCACGGCAAGGTGGTGAGCGACGCCGCAGGGGAGATCGCCCGGGGTCTCGAGGTCGTCGAGTTCGCGTGCGGCGTGCCGCACCTCCTCAAGGGATCCCACTCCGAGAGCGTGTCGACCGAGACCGACGTGCACTCGATGCGTCAGCCCCTCGGCGTCGTGGCCGGGATCACCCCGTTCAACTTCCCGGCGATGGTCCCCATGTGGATGTTCCCGATCGCGATCGCCTGCGGCAACGCGTTCATCCTCAAGCCGAGCGAGCGCGATCCCTCCGCCGCCATCCGGATCGCCGAACTGTGGGCCGAGGCCGGTCTGCCGCCCGGGGTGTTCAACGTGCTCCAGGGTGACAAGGGCGCGGTCGACGGACTGCTCACCCACCCCGATGTGCGCGCGGTGTCCTTCGTGGGATCGACCCCCATCGCCCGGTACGTCTACGAGCAGGGCACCGCGCACGGGAAGCGGGTCCAGGCCCTCGGCGGGGCCAAGAACCACATGGTCGTGCTGCCCGACGCCGACCTCGCGGTCGCAGCCGACGCCGCGGTGAGCGCCGGCTACGGATCGGCCGGGGAACGTTGCATGGCCATCTCGGTGGTCGTGGCCGTCGGCCGGACGGGCGACGCACTCGTCGACCTGATCGCCGAACGCACCCGCCGGGTCCGGGTCGGACCGAGCCTCGACCCCGCCTCCGAGATGGGGCCCCTCGTCACCGCGGCGCACCGCGACCGGGTCCGGGGCTACATCGATGCCGGGGCCGCCGAGGGGGCGACGGTCGTCGTCGACGGTCGCGATCCCGTCGTCGACGGCGCACCCGACGGCTACTGGGTGGCACCGACGCTGCTCGACCACGTGACGACCGACATGCGGGTGTACCAGGACGAGATCTTCGGACCCGTGCTCTGCGTCGTGCGCGTCGAGACCTACGAGGAGGCGGTCGACCTCGTCGCACGCAATCCGTTCGGCAACGGCGTGGCGGTCTTCACCCGGGACGGCGGGGCCGGGCGCCGGTTCGCGCACGAGATCGACGCGGGCATGGTCGGCATCAACGTGCCCATCCCGGTCCCGATGGCGTACTACTCGTTCGGCGGCTGGGGGCAGTCACTCTTCGGCGACACCCACGTGCACGGCACCGAGGGTGTGCACTTCTACACGCGGGGCAAGGTGGTCACCACCCGCTGGGCCGACCCGGCCACCCGGGGTCCGGACCTCGGGGTCCCGACCAACCGCTGACACGCCTCAGAGGCCGGTGCGCCGGCGGCGCCGCTCGCCGGCGAGGGTCCCGACCGCGAGGATCGCCACGCTCACGATGAGGATCATCGTGGAGAGCACGTTGATCTGGGGCGGCGTCGCGGTGCGGGACTGCCCGAAGATCCGGACCGGGAAGGTCGTGGTGCTCGGGCCCGACACGAAGTACGTGATGATGAAGTCATCGATCGACAGCGCGAACGAGAGCAGCGCGGCCGCGATGATCCCCGGCGTGATGAGCGGGAGGGTGACCTTCCAGAACGTACGGGTCGGCGTCGCCCCGAGGTCCATCGCTGCGTCCTCGAGGGTCCAGTCGAACCCGCGCAGTCGGGCTCGGACCGTGAGGGCCACGTAGGAGACCAGGAACATGATGTGGGCGATCACGATCGTCGTGAACCCGAGCGCGAACGAGATGTTGAACAACCACAGCGTCGGGGAGAGGAACAGGGTGAGGAGTGAGGCTCCGAGCACGATCTCCGGTGCGGTGAGCGGCAGCACGAGCAGGAAGTTGATCCCCTCGCCACCCCGGAACCGGTAACGCACCAATGCGATGGCGAGGAACGTGCCGAGGACGGTCGCGACGATCGTGGAGATCGCGGCCACCCTCAGGCTCAGGAGCAGTGCGTCGACGAGGGCCTCGTCGGCGAACGGGTTGAGCCAATTGTCGAAGGTGAACCGGTTCCAGACCGCGTTGAACCGCCCGACCGGGGCGTTGAATGAGAAGGCCACGATCACGAAGATCGGGAGGAACAGGTAGAGCAGGCCGGCCGCGGCCGCGAGGTTGACCACGCGCCGCCCAGCACGGCCGCCCGGCGACATCACCGTGCCGTCGCGGCTGCGGTCCCGGCGTCGCGACCGAGTGGACATCGCGCCGGTCACGTCAGGTCCTCCGTGCCGAGCAGACGCGAGTAGACGGCCACGATCACCATGACGATCGCGATGAACACGAACGAGAGCGCCGCGGCGACCGGGTAGTTGTTCTGCACCAGGAACTGGTCCTGGACGACGTTGCCGATCATGGTGGTCTTGGCGTTGCCGAGGTAGTACGCGTTCACGAAGTCACCGGCGGCCGGGATGAACACGAGCAGGCTGCCCGCGAACACCCCGGGGAGCGACAGGGGGAGCACCACCTTGCGGAATCCCCTCCATGTGTTCGAGTAGAGGTCACGCGCCGCGTCGAGCAGCTTCGGGTCGATCTTCTCGAGCGAGACGTAGATCGGCAGCACCATGAACGGCAGGAAGTTGTAGGTGAGCCCGCCGATCACTGCGATCGGCGTGCGGAGCAGGGCCTCGTTCGCGTCGAGGAGGCCGACCGTGCGCAGCAGGCTCACCACGGCGCCCTGATCACCGAGGATGGTCTTCCATGCGAGGGTGCGGATGAGGAAGTTCGTGAAGAACGGGACGACGACCAACCCGAGGAGGACGTTCCGGTAGCGACCGCCCCGGAACGCGATCACGTAGGCCACCGGGTAGGCGATGAGGAGGGCGATCGACGTGGCGGCCAGTGCGTAGGTGAATGACCGCGTGAACTGCGAGCCGTAGTCCGAGAAGGCCTGCTCGTAGTTCGACCACGCCCACGAGAACTCGGGCACGGCGAAGCGGCTCGGCTTCGTGCTCAACGACATCCGGAGGAGCGCGGAGAGCGGCAGGTAGAAGAACCAGAAGAGCCACAGGAACCCGGGCGCCAGCAGCAGCCACGGCGTCCAGCGCGCCCGCCGCCGGCCCTGCGCGTCCCGCTCGACCGATGCGCTCACCTAGGCCCCCGCCAACGCAGCGAACCGCGCGTCCAGGGTGTCCGCGTCCTCCTCGCTGAGGATCCCGAACGCCGCGACCTCTGCGAGCAGGTCGGGGGTCGGGACCACGAGCGGGTCATCGACCAGCCGGGCCGCCGCACCTCCGAGCCTCGTGAGTTCCTCGGCCACCCCCTGCACCGGCGAGATGTACTGCACGTAGGCGGTCAGTCGGGCGGCGTTCGTCGGGTCGTAGAACCAGTCGATCCACTCCGTCGCCGCGGCGGGTCGCCGGGCCCCCTTCGGGATGATGTGGTTGTCCGACCAGATGAGGCCGCCGCTCTCGGGGAGCACGAAGCGGACGTCCGGGTTGTCGCGCGTGATCTGGGCCACATCCCCCGACCATGCGAACGCGGCCGCCAGGTTGCCGGTCGCCAGGTCGTTGACGTAGTCGTTCCCGGTGAACGCATCGATGCGCCCGTCAGCGACCGCCCGCTCGAGTTCGGTGAACGCGGGCTCCGCGGCTGCGGCGGACGGCCGGGTCACATCGGCCCCGGTGGCTCGCATCACGAGACCCACGGTGTCACGCATCTCGGTGAGCACCGCCGTGGTCCCGTCGATGGCGAGGAACTCGTCGAACGTGCGGATCTCCCGACCCGTGATCGAGCGGTTGTAGGCGATGCCGGTGAGCCCCACCTGCCACGGGAGGCTGAAGCGCCGCTCCGGATCGTGCGGCGGGTTCGCGAGCTCGGGGAGCAGGTTCCCCCGGTTCGAGAGCCGATCGGCCCGCATCGGTTCGGCCCAGTCCAACCGGTTGATGAGACGGTTCGCGATCCAGTCGTCGAGGACCACCGAATCCCGCCCGATCCAGCCCTGACGCGCGAGCACCGCCCGGTTCTTGGCGAACCACTCGTTGTTGTCGTTGATGTCCTCGGTGTAGGTGACCCGGATGCCCGTGTCGCGCTCGAACCGGCGCACCGCGCCGGGGTCGATGTAGGAGGTCCAGTTCGACACCTGGAGCGACCCGTCGGATCCGGCACCGCCGCCGCACCCGGCGAGGAGCGCCGAAGCGCCGACCCCTGCCCCGAGTACGGCCGCACCGGCGAGGAACCGGCGTCGGGAGACGCCCTGGGTCACCCGGCGCCCTGGATCTTCGCGAAGCGCTCGTCGAACCGCTGCTCCTCGACGGCCGACAGCGGCCCGAAGATGGAGACCTGCGCGAGGGCCGCCGCGTCCGGATTCACGAGGGGGTCGTCGACGAGCTTGGCCGCGTCGCCACCGAGCTTCGCCAGTTCGTCCGCCGCGCCCTCGACCGGGGAGATGTACTGGATGAACGCGGTGAGACGCGCCGCGTTCACCGGGTCGTACCAGTAGTTGATCCACTCGGTCGCGAGGCCCGGCTTCTCGCTCGTCACCGGGATCATGAAGTTGTCGGACCACAGCGTGCCGCCGCTCTCCGGGATCACGAACTTGATCTTCGGGTTGTCCCGGGCGATCTGGGCGACGTCGCCCGACCACGCGATGGCCGCCGCGAGGTTGCCCGATGCGAGGTCGCTCACGTACTCGTTGCCGTTGAAGCCCGCGATCTCACCGTCCTCGACGGCCCGCTGGAGTCGGTCGAACGAGGGCTCCGCATCGGCGTAGGTGGGCTTGGTGATGTCCTTGCCGTCGGCCCGCATGAGGAGCCCGATCGTGTCGCGCATCTCGCTGAGCACCGTCTTCGTGCCCCCGGCACGGAAGAACTCCTCCATGGTGCGGATCTCGCCGGTCTGCTCCGAGTTGTACGCGATGCCTGCGGTCCCACTGGCCCACGGGAGGCTGTACGTGCGGGTCGGGTCGAATCCGGGCGCGGCGAGCGCGGCCCGGATGTTCCCCTTGTTCGTGGCCTTGGCCGCGGCGAGCGGCTGGGCCCACTCGACCTCGTTGATGATGCGGTTCGCCATCCAGTCGGTGAGGACGAACCCGTCCCGCCCGATGCTCTTGCCCTGCTGGAGGTTCGGCTGGATCTTGGCGAAGTACTCGTTGTTGTCGTTGATGTCCTCGGTGTAGGTGACCTTGATGCCGGTCGCCCGCTCGAAGTCCTTGATGCTCGCCTTGCCGATGTACGAGGTCCAGTTCGAGATCGAGATCCCGTTCGCGTCCCCGCCGCCGCCACCGGAGTCGCCGCACGCGGCGAGGACCGAGGGCGCGAGGGCGACCCCGCCCACGACGAGACCACTGCGGGTGATGAACTGACGACGGCTCAGGTTGGATCGGGCCACGGTTCGCTCCTACTCGTCCGGGAAGTTTCGGGGTGCAGCGCGCAGGAGGCACGCGGCATCGGGTTCCCACGACGCCCAGAGCCGGTCGCCCGGGCGCAGCATGGGGAGCTCGTCCTCGGGCCCGACGTGGGCCACGAGGTCGGTCCCGTCGTCAGTGCGCAGCGCAGTGCGCACCACGGGACCCTGGAAGGTGAGGTCGGCCACCGCGACCTCGACCGCGGCACCGTCGGTGGCGGGCACCGTCGTGGAGAGGTGCAGGCGCTCGGGTCGGACCATGACCACCGCGGCGTCGCCGGTCCGCACCGCCGGGTCGGTGATCGGCACCGGGAACCGGCGCCCTGCGGCGTCCACGCCGGCGGTGGCACCGTCGGCCGAGGCCACGACGGCCGGGATGAGGTTCGCGACCCCGATGAAACCGGCCACGAACACGCTGGCCGGCCGGTGGTAGATCTCCTCCGGGGTGCCGATCTGCTCCACCCGGCCCTCGTTCATCACCGCGATCCGGTCGCTCATTGTGAGCGCCTCCTCCTGATCGTGGGTGACGAACACGAAGGTGATGCCGACCTCTCGCTGGATGCGCTTGAGCTCGATCTGCATGGTCTGGCGCAACTTGAGGTCGAGCGCGCCGAGCGGCTCGTCGAGGAGCAGGGCGCTCGGGTAGTTCACGAGGGCCCGGGCGAGCGCGACCCGCTGTTGCTGTCCGCCCGACAGTTGGGCGGGCTTGCGGTGCGCGAGATCCGCGAGTCGGACCACCTCGAGCATGGAGCGCACCCGCTCCGCGATCTCGGGCTTCGGCACCTTCGTGCTGCGCGGGCCGAACGCGACGTTGTCGTAGACCGTCATGTGGGGGAACAGCTCGTACCGCTGGAACACCGTGTTGACGTTGCGGCGGTAGGGGGGCACCCGCGACACGTCGTTGCCGTCGAGGCGGACCTCGCCCTCGGTCGGCTGCTCGAACCCTGCGATCATCCGCAGCGTCGTCGTCTTGCCGCAACCGGAGGGGCCGAGCATGGAGAAGAACTCGCCCCGCAGGATGCCGAAGTCGGCGTCATCGACCGCGACGAAGTCTCCGAACCGCTTGGAGACGTGACGGATCTCGATGACGACGTCATCGTTCCGTGCGGTCCCGGCCTGCGCCCCGGACTCGTTCAGCCGATCGCCTCCCCGTGCACCGGGCTGACCCGGTCCTGTCCGCACCTCATCCCTGCGGGCGCCGCCCGACGGCGGGCCCGGGCCCGAGTCTGGCACCTGCGGCCCGTTCGTCCCACTCCCCCCGCGGGCCCACCGGCACCTGCGTGGGCTGCGAGATCCTGCGGACCGCTCCCCTCGTGGCGAACGATACCGCCGTGGGATGCGCGCCGTACGACGGAATCCCTTGCGATCTAGCCTGCGGCCAACGCACGATTGCCGAGCGGCACCCGAACCGTCCGGTCAGCGAACGGTCACGACCGATCGAGGAGCTCCGATGCCCCACCAGAACCTCATCAACGGCCAGTGGGTCGACGCCCTCGACGGCGCCACCGACGAGGTCCTCAACCCGGCGACCGGGACGTCGATCGGCCGCGTGCCGTCGAGCGGCGCGGCCGACGTCGACGCCGCCGTCGAGGCCGCGTCGACCGCCTTCGAGACCTGGGGCCGGATGACGCCGCGGGCCCGCAGCGAGGTGCTCCACCGGGTCGCCGACGCGATCGAGGCCGATCTGCCCACCCTGTCCCGGCTCGAGATGGAGAACTGCGGCAAGCCCGCATCCATCATCGAGTTCGAGATGGACCTCACGCTCGACAACTGGCGGTTCTTCGCCGGGGGTGCGCGCTTCCTCGAGGGCCGCGCCGGGGGCGAGTACCTCGACGAGCACACCTCGTTCCTGCGCCGCGATCCGCTCGGGGTCATCGGGTCGATCGCACCGTGGAACTACCCGCTCAACATGGCGACGTGGAAGCTCGGCCCGGCCCTCGCCGCCGGCAACACCGTCGTGCTCAAGCCCTCCGAGCTGACCCCGTTCACGGCGCTGCGGCTGGCCGAGATCACGTCCGACATCCTCCCGCCCGGTGTGCTCAACGTGGTCACCGGCCAGGGCGAGACCGCGGGTGACGCGCTCGTGCGCCACCCCGGGGTCGCGATGGTGTCGCTCACCGGGTCGGTGGAGACCGGGAAGGTGATCGCACGGACGGCGGCCGAGACCCTCAAGCGGGTCCACCTCGAACTCGGCGGCAAGGCGCCGGTCATCATCTTCGACGACGCCGACATCGAGGCGGCCGTCGCCTGCCTCGTCGAGATGTCGTACTACAACTCCGGGCAGGACTGCACCGCACCGTGCCGCGTGCTGGCGGGTCCCGGCGTGTACGAGGACTTCGTCGCCGGCATCACCGACGCGGTGGCGGGCATCGTCACCGGCGACCCGTTCGACGAGGCGACCGCGATGGGTCCCGTGATCTCGGCCGATCAACTCGCTCGGGTCACCGGCATGGTCGAGCGGGCGGCCGCCGCCGGCGCCGAGATCACGACCGGCGGCTCCGCACTCGATCGGCCGGGCTTCTTCCACGCGCCGACCGTGGTCGCCGGTCCCGCCCAGGACAGCGAGATCGTCCAGCGTGAGGTGTTCGGGCCGGTGATCTCGGTGCAGCGGTTCCGCGACGACGAGACCGCGCTCGCATGGGCGAACGACGTCGACTACGGGCTGTCTGCGAGCGTCTGGACCACCGACGTCGGCCGGGCCATGCGCATGAGCGCCGCCCTGCAGTTCGGCTGCGTGTGGGTGAACGACCACATCCCGATCGTGTCGGAGATGCCGCACGGCGGTTTCAAGCAGTCCGGCTACGGCAAGGACATGTCGATCTACGCGATCGAGCACTACACCGAACTCAAGCACGTGATGGTGAAGCACTGACGTCCGGGAACCCCGGAGGGAGTCGATACCCGTGAGCAACGCGACGAGCACCCAGGCCGCCGATCTGGCCGCCACCGAGACCGCACGCATGGTCGCGGCGACGCCGAACTCGAAGGCGCTCTACGACCGCGCGACGCGGGTCCTGCCCCAGGGCGTCGGATCCTCCTTCCAGGCCGGGGACCCGTACCCGCTCTACCTCGAGCGGGGTCAGGGCAGTCACGTCTGGGACGTCGACGGGCACGAGTACCTCGACTTCCACAACGGCTTCGGCTGCATGATCGTCGGCCACGCGCACCCGAAGGTCGCCGAGGCGATCGAGCGGGCCGCGCGCACCGGCACCCACTTCGCGGCCCCGACCGCGGCGACGGTCGAGTTCGCCGAGGTGCTCTGTGAGCGCTTCGCGTGCGACTCGGTGCGATTCGCGAACTCGGGCACCGAGGCGACGATGGGCGCGATCCGCATCGCGCGGGCCGCCACGGGACGCGACGACATCGTGAAGATCGAGGGCTCGTACCACGGCCACCACGATCCCGTGATGTTCAGCGTCGTCCCGAACGCCGACATGATGGGCGGGCGCGATGCGCCGCACTCCACCCCGATGTCGCTCGGCATCCCCCAGTCGACCTCGGCGCACACCCACGTGGTGCCGTTCAACGACCTCACCGTCCTGCGACGCCTCCTGGAGGAGCGCGGGGACTCCATCGCCTGCCTCATCCTCGAACCGGTGATGATGAACATCGGGATCTGCCAGCCCCAGCCCGGCTACCTCCAGGGCCTCAAGGACCTGCTCCACGAGTTCGGCGCGCTGCTGATCTTCGACGAGGTGAAGAGCGGCGCCACGATCGCGTACGGGGGCGCGGTCGAGCGGTACGGCGTCGTCCCGGACCTCGCGTGCTGGGCCAAGGCGATCTGCGGCGGTACCCCGGGCGCCGCGTTCGGTGGCCGGGCCGACGTCATGGACACCATCGGGCGGGGCGCGGCCCAACAGGGCACCTTCAACGGCAACCCCCTCGTCGCCGCCGCCGGGCTGGCGACCCTCACCGAGGTGCTCACCCACGACGCCTACGCGTACCTCGCCGACCTCGGCACCCGGCTCGCGACGGGGTGTGCCGACGCCCTCGCCGCGCACGGGATCCCCGGCCACGCGGTCGACCTCGGTGCGAAGGGATGCGTCTCCTACCGGCCCGAGCCCCTCACGAACTACCGGGACTTCCTCGAGACCGACACCGACCTCTACGCCGCCTCGTACCCCTGGGCCATCAACCGGGGGATCTTCATGACCCCGGGCGACGAGGAGCAGTGGACGATCTCGGTCCAGCACACCGCCGACGACATCGACCGGTACGTGGAGCAGTTCGCCGACTTCTGCGCTGCCGTCTCGCAGGGCTGAGGTGCTCGCCCCCGGGGCGTGAGCGGCGGGCGACCGACCTCGTAGCATCGGCCCCATGGCCGATCTCGGGGACTGGATCGCACGCGACGCCGCGGTCGTCTGGCACGGCTTCACCCAGATGGCGGCCTACGCCGACAACGCACCGGTCATCGTCGAACGGGCCGAGGGTCGCGAGCTCATCGACGTCGAGGGACACCGCTACCTCGACGCGATCTCCTCGCTCTGGGTCACCACGCTCGGCCACCACATCCCCGAACTCGACGCCGCGGCGCGGGAGCAACTGGACCGGGTCGCCCACTCGACGCTGCTCGGGAACGGCAACCGCATCACGATCGAGCTCGCCGAGGCGCTGGCCCGCGTCGTCCCGGTCGACGGTCCGCACTTCCTGTTCGCCTCCGACGGGGCTGCCGCGGTCGAGCAGGCACTGAAGATCGCGTTCCAGTACTGGACCAACCGGGGCGTCGCCGGCCGCACGACCTACCTCGCGTTCGGCGGCGCCTACCACGGCGACACGATCGGGAGCATCAGCCTCGGCGCGGGTGGGTTCGGCACTGACGTGTTCGACCCGCTCCGCTTCCCGGTGCTGCGCGCCCCGGGGTTCGACGACCCGCACGCCATCGAGGTCGCGGTGGAACTCGTCGCCCGTCACGCGTCCGAGCTCGCGGCGGTCGTCATCGAGCCGCTCGTCCAGGGGGCGGCGGGTATGGAGATGCTGCCGGCCGCCGCGTTCGCGCCGCTCGCGACGGCGTGCCGCGAGCACGACGTCCTCCTCGTCTGCGACGAGGTGGCGACCGGGTTCGGGCGCACGGGCACGCTGTTCGCCTCGGAGCAGTGTGGACTGCGCCCGGACATCATGGCGATCGGCAAGGGCATCACCGGGGGCTACCTCGCCATGGCTGCGACCGTCGCGAGCGAGCGGGTGTTCTCGGCGTTCCTCGGGCCGGACCTCTCCGAGAGGACCCTCTACCACGGACACTCCTACAGCGGGAACGCGCTCGCCGCCGCCGTCGCGCTGCGTCACCTCGAACTGTTCGAGGAGTGGGGCGTGCTCGCGAACGTCCGGGCGCGGGCCGAACAGTTGCGGGCCCTCCTCGCCGAGCGCATCGCGCCCCGGGCCGAGGTCCGGGCGATCCGACAGCAGGGCCTCATGGTCGGGGTGGAGCTCGCGCCCCCGCGGGACGGCCTGCGCTGGGGACGGCGCGTGTGCGCCGCGTCGGTCCGCCACGGTGTGCTGCTGCGCCCGCTCGGCGACGTGGTGGTGCTCATGCCCATCCTCACCTCGACCTCCGAGGAGATCGAGCACATCGTCGCCACGCTCGAACGCGCGATCACCGAGGGGACCGCCGAATGACCTGGTCGGAGTGGGCCGCGACCGAGGCCGGGACGATCCACGGGGCGGGTCGGTGGCGCGCACCGCGCGATCTCGATGCGGCCGGACCGCACGGCACGATCACGGCCACGGGGCAGCGGGTGGTCTCCTACGCCTCGAACGACTACCTCGGCCTGACCCAGCATCCGACCGTGGTCGCGGCGGCCCACGCCGCGCTGGACCGATGGGGAACGGGCTCCGGTGCGGCGCGGCTCATCGTCGGGAGTCGACCCGTGCACAGCGACCTCGAGGCGGCGATCGCCGAGTGGCGCCGGGCCGAGCGCGCCGTGCTGTTCCCGACCGGGTTCGCCGCGAACCTCGGCGTGTTCGAGGCCCTCGCGTCCCGGGACGCGTTCATCTGCTCCGACGAACTGAACCACGCGTCGATCATCGACGGCACCCGCCTGAGCCGCTCGGAGACCGCGATCTTCCCGCACCGCGACCTCGATGCCCTCGATGCCCTCCTCGGGCGGGCGCGGGGACGGCGGGCGGTCGTGGCCAGCGACACCGTGTTCTCGATGGACGGGGATCTCGCCGACGTCGACGGCCTCCGCGCGGTGTGCGCGCGCCACGGGGCGCTGCTCGTGCTCGACGAGGCCCACGCGGTGCTCGGGCCCGAGGTCGACGCGGGGGACGAGGACATCGTGCGGGTCGGCACCCTGTCGAAGACGCTGGGCGCGCTCGGGGGCTTCGTGGCCGGTCCGCAGCGGTACACGGACCTCATCGTGAACCGTGCCCGCTCGTACATCTTCACCACGGCGTCGAGCCCGGCGGACAGCGCCGCTGCGCTCGCGGCGATCGGCGTGGTCCGCTCCCCCGAGGGCGACGCGCTGCGCACCCGGTTGCGGTCGAACATCGACGCGCTGTGGCGGGACCACCCGTCGCCGATCGTCCCGATCATCTGCGGCGAGGAACGCGCCGCGCTCGACGCCGCGGCGTGTCTGCTCGAGCAGGGGATGCTCGTGCCGGCCATCCGCCCGCCGACCGTGGCCGCCGGCACCTCGCGTCTGCGCATCGCACTCTCGGCCGCCCACACGCCCGAGGAGGTCACGGCGCTCGCGGCCGCGCTCCGGGGGCTGGGACTCGCATGAGCGTGCTCTTCGTCACCGGCACCGGGACCGAGGTCGGCAAGACCTGGTTCGGGTCGCGCCTCATCACCGCCCTGCGCGCCGAGGGCCTGACGGTCGCGGCCCGGAAGCCCGCTCAGTCCTTCGAGCCCGGGACCGGACCCACGGACGCCGATCTGCTCGGCGCGGCGAGCGGCGAGGATCCGCACCTCGTCTGCCCGCCCCACCGGTGGTACGAGGTGCCGATGGCCCCGCCGATGGCCGCCGCCGTGCTCGGCCGGCCGGAGATCACGATCGCGGACCTCGTCCGGGAGTGTGGGCCCCTCCCGACCGGAACGATCACCCTCATCGAGGGGGCCGGCGGACCCCGGTCCCCGATCGCGGTCGACGGCGACTCGGTCGACCTGGCTCGGGCCGTCGGTGCCGAGCGCGTGCTGCTGGTCGCCGACGCCGGCCTCGGCACCATCAACGCGGTCCGCCTCTGCCTCGAGGCGCTCCGCGGGTTCCCCGTGCTCGTGGCACTCAACCGGTTCGACGCCGCGGACGATCTGCACCGCCGCAACCGGGCCTGGCTCGAGGAGCACGGGGTCGCCGTGACCACAGGGCCGGACGAGGCCGCAGCCCGTCTCCGCTGAGCGGCCCGGGCGCCCGGCGCCGCAGGCGCCGCTGATCCA
Organism: Acidimicrobiia bacterium; assembly: GCA_023262065.1. Classification (GTDB taxonomy): domain Bacteria; phylum Actinomycetota; class Acidimicrobiia; order IMCC26256; family IMCC26256; genus IMCC26256. The sequence goes on from JALRDW010000246.1 coordinate 14,487, forward strand.
CACGACGGATTCCGTAGTATCAGAGCCATCTGGCCACGGATTCTGTTGCCCAACGGCCTCCGAGCGGGCAGAATCACCGGCGAGGAGGCAGCGATGGTGAGTGCGAGGACCCGGGCCGGCGACGCGACGACGGTCGTGATCGACGACACCGACAAGGCGATCATCGAGGCACTCCAGGCCGACGGCCGCATGCCCTACACGCGCCTGGGGGCGACCGTCGGCCTCTCCGAGGCCGCGGTGCGCCAGCGGGTGCAGCGGCTCACCGAGTCCGGCGTCGTCCAGATCGTCGCCGTCACCGATCCGCTCATGCTCGGGTTCAGCCGCATGGCGATGGTCGGCCTCAAGGTGGAGGGCGACCTGCGCACGGTCGCTGCGGACATCGCCGCGATCCCCGACGTCTCCTACGTCGTCATCGTGAGCGGCTCGTTCGACCTCCTCATGGAGGTCGTGTGCGAGGACGACGACCACCTCCTCACCATCCTCAACGACAAGGTGCGGGCGATCCCCGGCATCCGCAGCACCGAGACCTTCACCTACCTCCGCCTCGACAAGCAGACCTTCGCATGGGGGACCCGATGACCGAACCGCTCGACCTCGACCGCCTCAACGAGTTGGCCAAGCGTCATCTCTGGATGCACTTCACCCGCCACGCGACCTATGAGCACCACGAGGTGCCGATCATGGTGCGGGGCGAGGGCTGCTACGTCTGGGACGCGCACGGCAAGCGCTACCTCGATGGCCTCTCCGGGCTCTTCGTCGTGCAGGCCGGTCATGGACGCCGGGACCTCGCCGAGGCGGCGGCCACGCAGGCCTCCACGCTCGAGTTCTTCCCGCTGTGGTCGTACGCCCACCCGCCGGCGATCGAGCTCGCCGCCAAGGTCGCCTCGCTCGCCCCCGGCGACCTCAACCGCGTGTTCTTCACCACCGGCGGATCGGAGGCGGTCGAGTCCGCCTGGAAGCTCGCGCACCAGTACTTCCGGGCGATCGGCCAGCCCGAGCGGGTCAAGGTCATCTCGCGCGAGACCGCCTACCACGGCGTCACCCTCGGGGCCCTCGCCATCACCGGCGTGCCGGCGCTGCGCGATCCGTTCGCCCCACTCATCTCGGATCTCGCGAGCCACGTGCCGAACACCAACCGCTACCGCCACGAGTTCGCCGATGACGAGGCGGCCTTCATGGTGTGGGCGACCGACGCGATCGAGCAGCGCATCCTCGCCGAGGGTCCCGAGACCGTGGCCGCCGTGTTCCTCGAGCCCGTGCAGAACGCGGGCGGCTGCTTCACCCCGCCCGCCGGGTACTTCCAGCGGGTGCGCGGGATCTGCGACCGGTACGGGGTGCTCCTCGTCTCCGATGAGGTGATCTGCGCCTACGGCCGGCTCGGCGAGATGTTCGGGGCCGAGCGGTTCGGGTACCAGCCGGACATGATCACGAGCGCGAAGGGTCTCACCAGCGGGTACTCGCCGCTCGGTGCGCTCATCGCCAGCGACCGGCTCATCGAGCCGTTCCTCGAGCCGAAGGCGGCGTTCACCCACGGGCTCACCTTCGGCGGCCACCCGGTCTCCTGCGCGGTCGGTCTGCGCAACCTGCAGGTCTTCGAGGACGAGGACATCCTCGGGAACGTGCGCCGCAACGCCCCGGCGTTCCGCGAGCGGATCGACTCGTTGCTCGACCTCCCGATCGTCGGCGACGTCCGGGGCGACGGGTACTTCCTCGCTCTCGAACTCGTCCCCGACAAGGACCGGGCCGACCTCCACTTCACCCGCGAGCAGGGCGAGGACCTCCTGCGGAACTTCCTGTCCAACCGGCTGCTCGAGGCCGGGCTCGTGTGTCGGACCGATGACCGGGGCGACCCCGTCGTCCAGCTCTCGCCCCCGCTCGTCGCGGGCGAGGCCGAGTTCGACTTCATCGAGACGACCCTGCGCACCTGCCTCAGCGAGGCCTGGAAGCGCATGCAGGGATGAGTCCGGCCGCGGCGCTCCCGGTCGTCGGCGTCCCGCGGGAGACCAAGCCCGGGGAGCACCGGGTCGCGCTCACGCCGGACGGTGTCGCCGAGCTCGTCGCGCACGGCGTCGAGGTCGTGGTCGAGCGTGACGCAGGCGCGGACTCGGCCATCACCGACGTCGAGTACCGGGCCGCCGGAGCCGAGATCGCGGACTCGGCGGCCGAGGTCTGGTCCCGGGCCGCCATGGTCATCAAGGTCAAGGAGCCCCAGCCCGAGGAGTTCGAGCACCTGCGTCCCGGGCTCGTCCTCTTCACCTACCTCCACCTCGCCGCGTACCCGCAGGTCGCCGAGGTGCTGCGCGACCGGCATGTGGTCGGGGTCGCCTACGAGACGGTGCAGGCCGCCGATGGATCGCTGCCACTCCTCGCACCGATGAGCGAGGTCGCGGGCCGCATGGCCACCCAGGTCGGGGCGCACTTCCTGCAGCGGGCGGAGGGCGGTCGGGGCGTGCTGCTCGGTGGCGTACCCGGCGTGCGACCGGCACGGGTCGTGGTACTCGGGGCCGGCAACGTCGGATGGAACTCGGCCTGGATCGCTCAGGGCATGGAGGCCGAGGTCCTGCTGCTGGACCGCAACATCGACCGACTGCGTTTCGTCGATCAGATCCATCAGGGCCGGATCGTCACCCTCGCCTCGAACCGGGGTGCGGTCGCCCGCGCCGTGGCGGACGCCGACCTCGTGATCGGCGCGGTCCTCGTCCCGGCGGGCCGGGCACCGATCGTCGTGACCGAGGAGATGGTGCGCACGATGCGCCCCGGCGCGGTGCTCGTGGACGTCGCGGTGGATCAGGGCGGATGCATCGAGACCACGCACGAGACCTCCCACGACGATCCCGTGTACGAGCGCCACGGCGTGATCCACTACGCGGTCGGCAACATGCCGGCGGCGGTGCCGTTCACCTCGACCTACGCGCTGACGAACGCCACCCTCCCCCATGCGGTGACGCTGGCGACCCGGGGGGTCGCCGGGGCCGCCGCGGCCGACTCGATGCTGCGGTCCGGGGTCAACACGGCAGGCGGGGGCATCGTGCACCCGACGGTCGCCGCCGCGCTCGGCGTCGAGGTCGTCGACCTCGCCGCGGCGCTGCCGGCCTGAGGACGGTCGGGGCCGGCGGGCGGTACCCGCCCGGGGGGATGGTCCAGCGGGTACCGCCGCCGACCCGTGCCGTCAGTGCCCCGAGTGTGGTGGGCGGACGTTGCCGCTGCGGGACCGCCGTGTGAACGGCGGGTCACGCCTCGCTGTCGTCATCCTCCTGCACGGCCTCGTAGACCTCCTCGCGGTGGACGACGACATCGCGGGGCGCCTCGATACCGAGGCGGACCTGGTCGCCGCGCACCTCGAGGACGCGCACGACGATCGAGTCGCCGATCATGATCGCTTCCTGTTCACGTCGGGTGAGTACGAGCATCGTGGACTCCGTCCCTGGGGGCGCTCGGATGGTTCCCCGATCCTACGGGCCGCCCCGGACGGGACTCGATCGCGCACCCCCGACCGGGACGTATCGGGCGGATCCGGTCATGCACACACGTGGGCGAGCGGACCCCACGCGCCGATCACGACCTCGGTCCACATCTCGCGCGGCAGGCGAGTCTCGGTCGCGTGGAACAAGCCGCCGGTCGACAACCAGCAGACCCGCCGCTCGGCGCGACGGTGTGCGCGTCCGACGGCGCGCCGCATCGCGAGGAGCTCGGATCGCGTCGCCGGCCCGTTCACCGCCCCGGTCGAGCCGCATGGTCGGACGTGCACCCCCATCGCAGTGGGCCGCCAGGGACTCGAACCCTGAACCTGCGGGTTAAAAGCCCGATGCTCTGCCAGTTGAGCTAGCGACCCGCGCACCACGGTAGCGGGCCGGGTCCACACCACCGCCGGCTCAGAGGTCCGGGGTCCCCACCGCGATCGTGGCG
>JALRDW010000286.1 GCA_023262065.1 Acidimicrobiia bacterium
GAGTTGGTACAGCCATCGGGCGGGTGCGTACCAGTAGGCGACCTTCGTGCCGGACGCGTGCACGCCGTGCGACCACCCGGCGGTGGAGCACAGCGTGACGTCGGCGTCGATGCGCGTCGCAGCGAACGCGGGTGCGAGCGCGGGGAACGCGAGGCGGTGGTGATCGCGCAACGGACCGATCCGGTTGATCGGCATGGGTCGGACGTCGATCCCGCCGAGCTCGGGGTAGGTCCGGTCCGGGTCGTAGAACGACGTGTGGACCGGGCTGCCCGGCAGGGCGCGCGCCATGGCGAGGAGCACGCGCTCGGCGCCGCCGGTCTGGACGAGGTGATCGTGGACGATCGCGGTGCGGATGACGGCCTGCCGGTGGCTCGGAGCGGGGCGCGTGCGGCGCACGGCCGGGTCTAGCCTACGCGGGTCGTGCGCGTGCTCCTGCTGTCCTCCCTCTGGCCGCCGAACATCCTCGGCGGTGCCGAACTGCACGCGGCGGCCCTGGCCGACCGGCTCGCCGACGCGGGCCACGACGTGGGGGTCGTCACCTACGGCTCGCCGGGCGCACGGGTGGTGGCCCAGGTCCCCGCGACGCCCTATCCGCTGCACGAGTTCGCGTCCCAACCCGGCACGAAGCGTGCGGTGATGCACCTGCGCGACGTGTGGAACCCGGCGACCGCTCGGATCCTCGACGGCGCGATCCGGACCTTCCGGCCCGACGTCGTGCACTCCCACACCGTGCAGGGCATGTCCGCGGTCGCGCTGGCCCGGCCGGGGCGGCTCGGGGTGCCGCACGTGCACACGCTCCACGACTACTGGTTGCTGTGCCAGCGCACGGCGATGGTCCGGCGGGACGGCACGGCCTGCGACACGCCCTGCCGCGGGTGCGCGGCGATCACCACGATCCGCGAGCGTCAGGTGCGTCCGCACGCGCCGGACCTCATGCTCGCGGTGTCGCGGGCGGTGGCCGCCGAGCACGATCGGGTCCCGTGGGCCGCCGGTCGGACCCGGGTCCTCCACAACCCGGTCGAACCGCCGCCCGCCCGCCGACCGCAGCGCTCGGTCTCGGGGGCCGGACCCGTGTTCGGGTACCTCGGCCAACTCGCACCGCACAAGGGGGTGACGACGCTGCTGGACGCCTTCGGTCGGGCGGGGCTCCCGCACGCCCGCCTCCTCGTCGGCGGGCGCGGGCCACTCGCCGAGGAGGTCGCCGGCCGCGGGGGCGGGGTGGAGGCGCTCGGGTGGCTCGACGGTGCGGCGAAGGAGCAGGTGCTCGCCGACATCGACTGCCTCGTCGTCCCGTCGGAGTGGCGCGACCCCGCACCGATCGTGCTCAACGAGGCCCGGGCCCGCGGCATCCCGGTGATCGGAACCCGGGTGGGCGGTATCCCCGAACTCATCGCGCCCGAGAGCGAGCCGCTCCTCGTCCCGGCGCGCGACGTGGAGGCCCTCGCGGCGAGCCTGCGAGCGTTCGCCGCCGATCCGGACCGCTACCGCGCCGCGCCGGCGCTCGCCCCGATGGACTGGGCGGGTCACCTCGACGCACTCCTCGCGGCCTACCGCGACGCCGGCGCCTGACCGGACCGCCACACTCCGTCGGGTCGGCCCCGGGCGCCGATGGGGCCGGCGGTAGAGTCGGCGCGATGCGGGCTCGACGGTCGTCACCCGGCGCCTCCGGCACGGAGGGCGTCCGATGAGGGTGGCGTTCGGCGCGGACCACGCCGGGTTCGCCCTGAAGGAGCACCTGCGCGCACTCGTGGCGGCCGACGGGCACGAGGTCATCGACCTCGGCGCGTTCTCGACGGACTCCGTCGACTACCCCGACCTCGGCGCCGCGGTCGGCCGAGCCGTCCGCGACGGGCGTGCCGATCGCGGCATCGTCGTCTGCGGCAGTGGCAACGGCATCGCGATCGCGGCGAACAAGATCGACGGGGTGCGGTGCGCCGTGGTGCGCGACGTCACCTCGGCCCGCCTCGCGGTCGAGCACAACGATGCGAACGTCTGCTCGCTCGGTGCCCGGTTCGTGGGCGAGCAGGTCGCCGAGGATGCCGTACGCGCCTACCTGGCCGCGGAGTTCGAGGGCGGACGGCACGCCCGCCGTGTCGAGAAGATCGCCGACATCGAGCGCGCCGGCGCCGACTGACCCCCCGTCCACCGACCCGACCCGAGGACCACGGACCCCATGACCGATCCCGCATTCGACGCCATCCGAGCCAGCGACCCGACGATCGCCGACATCCTGCACCGGGAGGTGGAGCGCCAGAACACGACGCTGCAGCTCATCGCGTCGGAGAACTTCACCTCGCCCGCGGTCATGGCGGCGCAGGGTTCACCACTCACGAACAAGTACTCCGAGGGGTACCCGGGCAAGCGGTACTACGGCGGCAATGCGGTGGTCGACGAGGCCGAGGAACTCGCCCGCGAGCGCGTGAAGGCGCTGTTCGGGGCCGAGCACGCGAACGTCCAGCCCCACTCCGGTGCGAACGCGAACATGGCGGTGTACCTCGGGCTGCTGCAGCCGGGCGACAAGGTCATGGGCCTGCGACTCGACCAGGGTGGTCACCTCACCCACGGTTCCCCCGTCAACTTCTCGGGACGCATCTACGACTTCGTCGCCTACGGCGTCGACCCGGACACCGAGGCGATCGACCTCGACGCGGTGCGGGCGACGGCGCGCGCCGAGCGGCCGCGCATGATCATCGCCGGGGCCACCGCCTACCCGCGCAGCATCGACTTCGCAGCGTTCCGGGAGATCGCCGACGAGGTGGGCGCGCTGCTCATGGTCGACGCGGCGCACATCGCCGGCCTCATCGCGGGCGGGGCGCACCCGTCGCCGGTGCCGCACGCCGACGTCGTCACCTTCACGACCCACAAGACCCTGCGCGGGCCCCGGGCCGGCTGCATCCTCAGCCGGGCCGAGCACGCCGCCGCCATCGACAAGGCCGACTGGCTGGACGGCCAGTGGCAGGGCCTGACCCTGCCCAAGGAAGAGCAGCGCGGCGACACCGCCGTGCCGCTGGCCCGGCTGACCGACCTGGGCACGCGCCTGACGACCATCCCG
>JALRDW010000299.1 GCA_023262065.1 Acidimicrobiia bacterium
CACGCCGCGGTACGCGGGGGTCGAGCCGTAGAACGCGATCTGCTGACGCGTCCCGGCCCGCGCCGCCTCCATCTCCTCCTCGTTCGACCCGGTCACCACGAACATCGGGCCGGAGAGCTGGAACTGCTCGCGCCCCCTGCCCGCACGCGCCCACCCGCGCTCGAGCGCGGGCATCGTCACCTCCCGCACGTACCGCTCCGTCGTGAAGCCGTGCAGGATGATGCCGTCCGCCACCTCCCCCGCCACCTCGGTCATGCGCTCGCCGACCGCCGCGAGGAACACCTGCGGGTCGCCGTGCGGATTCGGACCCGGGTTGAAGAACGGCGTCATGAGGGTGTGGGTGTAGAAGTCGCCCCGGAAGTCGAGCTTGGTGCCGTCGTTCCAGCAGGCCCAGATCGCCCGCATCGCGAGGATGAACTCCCGCATGCGCGCGGCGGGCTGCGACCACGGCATCGAGAACCGCTTCTCGATGTGCGCCTTGATCTGGCTCCCGAGCCCGAGCATGGCCCGCCCGCCGGAGAACGCGTTGAGGTCCCAGCCGATGTTGGCGAGGATCATCGGGTTGCGGGCGAAGGCCACCGCGATGCCCGTGCCGAGCTCGAGCCGTTCGGTGTGCTCGGCCCCGAGGAGGATGGGGAAGAACGGATCGTGTGCGGTCTCAGCGGTCCACGCGCCGTCGTAGCCGACCTCCTCGAGCTCACGTGCCACCCCGGGCACGTCCCGCAGGTTGGGCGTGATGCCGCCGTCGACCTTCATGACTCCCCCTCGTGGCCACCGACGGTCGGCGGCCCGGCCGAGGCTAGCGGCGGTCGGGCCGGGGCCCGGGAGGTCCGGGTCGCCCGTGGCGCGTCCCACCCCTCGGGTACGTTCGCCCTCGTGAGCATCCCGATCCCGAAGTCCATCTCGCCGAGCAGCATCAGCCAGTTCCAGTCGTGCCCCCTCGCGTTCCGGTTCGCCTACATCGAGCGCCTCCCTCAGGATCCGTCGCCCGCCGCGAGCAAGGGCACGCTCGTGCACCGTGCGCTCGAACTCCTCATGCAGCGCGAGGCGACCGAGCGCACGGTGGAGGCCGCACTCGCGGACCTCGTCCTCGCCCGGGCCCAGCTCGCCGACGACCCCGACTTCACCGGCCTCGACCTCACGGACGAGGAGTGGACCGCCTTCCACGCCGACGCCGAGGTCCTGGTGCGCCGCTACTTCGACCTCGAGGATCCCACCACCATCGAACCGATCGGGCTCGAGCTGAAGCTGGAGGCGACGGTCGGCCGCGCGACGGTCCGCGGCATCATCGATCGTCTCGAGCGCGACGCCGCGGGCCGGCTCGTCGTCTCCGACTACAAGACCGGTCGCGCCCCGCATCCGAACTACCAGAGCCAACGGCTCGCCGGCGTCAACCTGTACGCCCTCATGGTGGCCGAGCACTACGGCGAGTTGCCCGCACGGGTCCAGTTGCTGCACCTGCAGGAGCCCGTCGCGATCGTGGCCGAGACGAGTGAGCAGCAGGCCCGCGGCGTCGGCCGGAAGACCGAGGCCGTCTGGGACGCCATCGGCACCGCCTGCCAGCGGGGCGAGTTCCGCCCGAAGGCCTCGAAGTTGTGCGACTGGTGCTCGTTCCGTGCGTACTGCCCGGAGTTCGGCGGCGACCCGCAGACCGCGCTCGACCTCGTCGCCCGCGACGACTGAACCGGCGCTTGCGTCACGCGACGCGCGCGGTTCGGGACCCTCGTCACGAATCACGTCCGGTTCGCGCACCGTGACCGATCCGTCCGGAACCGGCCCTGTGCCGCGAGGCGACGCGCGCCCTACGGTCGGGACGTGGACCCCGTGCTCTCCTCCGCGAGAGCACCGGCCCTCGACGTGGCGGATGCCACAGCACGTTGACAGGACGGACCACGCGCCGACTCCCCGACGCGCAGGACCCACAGGATGAGGAGCGACTCGACCATGAACCGCGATGCGGCCGATCTCCACCGGGCGTTCACCGACGCGTGCAACGACCACGATCCGGCCGCCATCCGACGCCTGCTCGACCCCCGCGTCACCGCATGGCGACCCGGGCATGGTGTGGCCCGCGGCGTCGATGCCGTGCTCGACTGGTGGATCGGTGACTTCGCCGCGTTCCCCGATCTCACGATCTCCTCGACCCTCGTGCTCACCCAGGGCTCCAGCGTGTTCTCCGAGTACGAGGTGCGCGGGACCTGGACCGGCCCGCTCCCGTCCTGTGCGGTCGACGGCGACGGGCCGGGCGCCCGGATCGTGCTGCGGGCCTCGACCGTCGAGGAGTGGCGCGACGGTCGCCTCGTGGCCTCCCGCACCTACTGGGACCACTACGACCTGCTCCGGCAGCTCGGCGTGCTCCCCGCCGTCCCCGCCTAGGCTGCGCGGCCCGATGGCCGCGAACCTCCCGACGCCCTCCGACATCCCCGCGATCGCCGCCCTCGACGAGGCGGTCGACGGGTGGGTCCGCGACCACCGCTCCCCGATCGCCGATCGGGTGTTCTACGGACTCTCGAGCGCGGCCGACCACTCGCTGCTCTGGAACGCGATCGTGGCCCTGCGCGGCACCCTCGCCGGCGACCCGATGCTCGTCCTCCGGGGCGCCGCCGTGCTCGGTGCGGAGTCCGCGATCACGAACGGTGCGCTCAAGGCCCTGTTCGGACGGGCCCGACCCGAGGTCGACGACGAGCCGCTGCCCATGGGGATGCGACGCCCGGTCACCTCCTCGTTCCCGTCCGGCCACGCGACGGCCGCGTTCACCGCAGCGGCCCTGCTCGCACAGGGCTCCCGCCGACCCGGCCTCTGGTACGCACTCGCCGCCACCGTGGCGGCGAGCCGCGTCTACACCCGGATGCACCACGCGTCGGACGTGGTCGCCGGCGCCGCCCTCGGCGTGGTGTTCGGCGCGGTCGCGAGACGCGTGCTGCCGCTGCGACGCCGCTGAGTCGGGCCGGCGGGTCGGCGGCCGATCGCGGTGCGCGCGGGCCCGGCCGGTACCGTGCAGCCCGTGCAGCAGGCGGTCAGGACGGACGGGGTGGCGCGCGTCGGACACCGCGGGATCCGTCCCCGCCGCGCGACCGACCCGGCCCCGGCCGACCTCGCACCCCCGACGGGACCGGACGGCGCGCGATGACGCGGACCTTCGGCATCACCTGGGACTACCGCTGCCCGTTCGCGTACAACGTGCACGCCGCGATCGTCGCCGCACTGCAGGCCGGGGAGCCGCTCGACGTCACCTTCATCCCGTTCTCGCTCGACCAGGGACGCCTCGAGCCCGGTGAGACCCCGATCTGGGACCGCCCGCCCGAGGCGCGCGGCTCGGGGATGACCGCACTCTGCTTCGGCGTGGCGGTGCGGGACCACTTCCCCGAGGTGTTCCCGGAGTTCCACGTCGCCGTGTTCGCGGCGCGCCATGACGAGGCCCGGGCGATCGCCGAGCCCGCCGTGCTGCGCGAGGTCGCCGGTGCGGTCGGACTCGACGCGGATGCGGTCGCCGACATCGCTGCGGATCCGGCCACCCTCGCCCGCCTCGCCGCCGAGCACACGGCCGCGGTCGCCGACCACGACGTCTGGGGCGTCCCGACGTTCATCACGACCACCTCGGCCACCTACGTCCGCCTCATGGAACGGGGCCGGGTCGACGACCTGCTGCGGATCCTGGACCTGCTCGACCTCGAGTCGATCAACGAGTTCAAGCGCACTCGGGTCCCCCGCTGACCTCCGGCCGATCCGTCCGGGGTCGGCAGTCCGGCCGACCCGGCGTGGCGGCCCCCGCACGGAACGTGGGGCTGCGCCGCGGTACTTGCACACCGCCCGGGCAGCGGCCACGCTCACCCTTCGTGAGCAGGATGTCGGCGACCGAGGCGATCATGTGGGCGGTCGAGAAGGACGCCGCGCTCCGGTCCGACTTCTGCAACATCACGATCCTCGATCGCCCGCCGGACCTCGACCGTCTCAAGGAGCGCATGCTCCATGCGGTGGCGACGATGCCCCACCTCGGGGAGCGGGTCGTCACGCCCCCGCTGCGGCTGGCCCCACCGGAGTGGCGCACGGATCTCGCCTTCGACATCGACTACCACGTGCGCAGCGTGGCACTGCCGGAGCCGGCCACCGTCCGCGACCTCCTCGACCTCGCCGCCCAGTTGTGCGCCACCCCGTTCGACCGCTCCCGTCCGCTCTGGGAGTTCACGGTCATCGAGGGGCTCGCCGGAGGACACGCCGCCCTGCTGCAGAAGGTCCACCACACCATCACCGACGGCGTGGGCGGTCTGCGCCTGTCGCTGTCGATCGTGGACCGCCGCGCCGAGGAGCCGCCGGTCGCGGACGTGCAACGCATCGTCGGCGAGGTCGACGCACGGGATCGCGACGACCGACGCCACGATCCGGTCCGGCGCAACTCCGCGATCACCGTGGCCAAGGACGCGCTGGCGTACCGGGTGCACCGCAACGCCGAGATGGCGCGCACCGCGATCGGGGCCGGGGTCTCGCTCGCGCTCCACCCCGGGGACGCACCGCGCGCCATCGGCAGTGGCCTCGACCTACTCGGCTCGCTGCGCCGCCAGGTGCTCGTCACCGACGCTGCGCACTCCCCGCTGCTCGCCCCGCGCTCACTCGGTCGGCGGTTCGACCTGTTCACGTTCCCGCTCGAGAGTGCGACCGCGACCGCTCACGCGCTCGACGGACGGGTGAACGACGTGTTCGTCTGCGGGGTGGCCGGCGCGCTCGGTCGGTACCTCGCCCGGATGGGACAGCCCGTGCACGAACTGCGCATGGCCATGCCGATCAGCACCCGGACGGCCGCCGACACCGCGGCGAACCGGTTCGTGCCGACCCGCACGCTGGTGCCGACGACGCCGAAGGATCCGACCGAACGGTTCGTGATCACCCGAGAGGCCCTGCGGCACCTGCGGGGGGAACGGGCGGTCGCCGCGGCGGAGTCGCTGGCCGACCTCATCGTCAACCTGCCGACCTCCATGCTGGTCGCGGCGACCCGGACCCAGACCCGTACCATCGACTTCGCGACCTCGAACCTCCGCGGCAGCCCCGTCGACCTCTACGTCGCCGGGGCCCGCATCACCGAGAACTTCCCGATCGGCCCCCGCGGCGGTTCGGCGGTCAACTTCACGACGCTCTCGTACTGCGGGGTGATGCACGTCGGGATCAACTCGGACCCGGCAGCCATCACCGACCCGGACGCGCTCCTCGAGTGCCTCGACGAGTCCTTCGGCGACCTGCTCGCGATCGGCGAGATCGCGAGCGCCTGAACCGCACCACCCGGGACCGGCGCGCTCAGGGGCGGCGGCGACCGAGCCCCGGACGCTGCACCGCGTCGAGCCACTCCTCGTGGCCCGGGTCCCGCCAGGTTCGGTGCGCACAGCGCTGCGCGAGGTCGACCACGTACACGTGCAGGGTGGGGGCGTCGTCGGCGAGTTCGACCACCTCGGTCGTGCGCGGGTGGGGCGGGGCGTCGTCGAGCAGCTTGACGAGGGCGACGCAGGCCAGGACCCGACTGCGGCAGCGGGAGCAGGCTGAGGTCGTCGCAGCCTCGAGATCCTCGGTGATCGCGAGGAACGCCGCGGCCTCGTTCGCGTCGAACTCGACCCGGCCCCCGGCGTCATCGACGATGGCGAGCACGGCTCCGGGGACTGGCGCGGACGTCGTCACGGGCCGCGACGATACGGCTCGCGCCGATCCACCCACCACCGCCTAGGGTGCCGGGCGTGCGGTGCGTGGTGACCCCGGGCGATGGAACCCTCGCGGTCGAGGATCGTCCCTCCCCGCGTCCGGGACCCGGTGAGGTCCGGGTGCGGGTCCACGCGGCCGGCCTGAACCGGGCCGACCTGCTCCAGCGGGCCGGGCTCTACCCCGCCCCGCCCGGGGTTCCGGCCGACGTGCCGGGCCTCGAGTTCGCGGGCGAGGTGGTGGAGCACGGCGACGGCGTCTCCGAGCCCCCGATCGGCGCTCGGGTGTTCGGGATCACAGCGGGCGGCGGCCAGGCGACCGAGATCGTCGTCGCAGCGGCCCACTGCGCGCCCGTGCCCGATGGCCTCAACCTCGTCGCGGCGGGCGGCGTGCCCGAGGTGTTCCTCACCGCGCACGACGCGCTGCGCACCCAAGCCCGGCTCGAGCCCGGCGAGCGCGTGCTCGTGCACGCCGTCGGTTCGGGCGTCGGCACCGCGGTGCTGCAGCTCGCACGCGCGTGGGGCTGCCCGAGCGTCGGGACCGCGCGCACCGAGGACAAGCTGCGCCGTGCCGAGGCGCTCGGCCTCGGCACGGCGGTACTCGCCCCGCGTGACCTCGAGCCGATGGCGTTCGCACGCGCGATCACCGATGCCGCGGGCGGTCCGATCGACGTCACCGCGGATCTCGTCGGCGGCGCGTACGTGGCGGCCGACGTCCTCGCCGCCGCACCCGGCGGCCGCATCGTGCTCATCGGCACGCTCGCCGGCGGTCGCACCGACCTCCCGATCCTCCCGGTGATGAGCAAGCGCCTCACGATGTACGGCACGGTGCTGCGTCCGCGCTCGCGGGATGAGAAGGCCCGCGCGACCGCGGCGTTCGATGACGAGGTCGTGCCGTTGCTCGCCGACGGCCGGGTCGCTCCGATCGTCGAGACCGTGCTGCCCCTCGCCGAGGCGGCCGCGGCCTACGACCTCCTCGCCTCGGACACCACCTTCGGCAAGGTCATCCTCGACTGCCGCTGACCTCGCACCGCGCCACGGCGGCGCGAGGTGACCTCGGGCACCCCCGGGGACCGGCCACGGGCCCGGCACTACGATCCGGGGCACCGGGGCCACCCCGGCACGCGCACGGCGATCCGACCGGACGCCGAGGCGCCCATCGACTCCCCGAAAGGCTGGTCCTCCCATGGCGCTCTCCGACCACGACGTCGTCATCGTCGAAGCCGTCCGCTCCCCGCTCGGGAAGCGCAACGGCGGGCTCTCGACGGTCCACCCGTCGGAGCTGCTCGGCGCGGTGCAGGCGGAGGCCGTGCGGCGCGCCGGCATCGACCCCGTCGAGATCGGGCAGGTCGTCGGCGGCTGCGTGAGCCAGGTCGGCGAGCAGACCTTCAACATCGCGCGCACCGCGTGGCTCACCGCCGGGCTCCCGCTCGAGGTCGCCGCGACCACCGTCGACGCGCAGTGCGGGTCGTCGCAGC
>JALRDW010000031.1 GCA_023262065.1 Acidimicrobiia bacterium
GATGATCGGCCCGAAGTGAGCCGCCGGCGCGTCGATCTCGCAGGCGTCCACGCCATCGTCACCGGAGGCTCCGCCGGGATCGGCCTCGCCGTGGCCGAACGACTCGCAGGCCGGGGGGCCCGGGTCTCGCTCATCGCCCGGGATCCGGACCGGCTCGCCACCGCCGCGGCGAGGGTGCCCGGTGCGGCCACTGCCTCGGCCGACGTCACCGACCCCCGCGCGCTCGCGTCGGCGATCCAGACGCTCGTCGCCGAGCGTGGTCCGTGCGACGTGCTCGTCACGAGTGCGGGCGCCGCCCATCCGGGGTACTTCCTCGAACTCGACGAGGCCGTGTTCCGCGACCAGATGGACCTGGACTACTTCGGCACCCTCCACGCCATCCGCGCCGTGCTGCCCTCCATGGTGGAACGGCGTCGGGGCACGGTCGTCGGCATCTCCTCGGACGCCGGGCTCATCGGGGTCTTCGGGTACACGGCCTACGGGGCGACGAAGTTCGCGGTGCGGGGCCTGCTCGACGCGCTGCGGGCGGAGATGCGGCCCCACGGCGTGCACGTCCTGTGCGCGTACCCTCCGGACACCGACACCCCGGGCTTCGAGGCCGAGAACCGCCTGAAGCCGCCGGAGACCGCGGCGATCTCGGCGGGCATCCGCCTGCGGTCCGCCGACGAGGTCGCGGCGTCGATCGTCGATGGCATCGAGCGTTCGCGGGTGGTCATCACGAGCGACGTGCAGTCCGCACTCCTCGCCCGTGTCGCCGGCCTCCTGCGCCCCGTGGTGGACCGTGTGATGGACCGAGCGGCCGACCGGGTCCGCTGATACCGCGGTCCCGCTCGTCCATCCACGGGGTGATCCGTGCGCGGGACCGAGCGGGGGGCATGGTCGATGACTCGAAGGTCCCGCTCGTCACGCCTCGGGGTGTGTCGTGTGATGGACCGAGCGGCCGACCGGGTCCGCTGATACCGCGGTCCCGGGCTCAGTCGGTGACGGTGGGGAGGGACTGACCCGGCTCGAGCGGGTGGTGGCAGGCCACGAAGTGGCCGGGCCGGATCTCCCGCATCTCGGGCTCGGTGCTCGCGCACTCGTCGGTGGCGAACGGGCATCGGGTACGGAACCGGCAGCCGGAGGGCGGGGCGAGCGGGGACGGGATCTCGCCGCCGACGCCGCCACGTGACGAGGGGTCGACGGTGGGGTCGGGCACCGGGATCGCGCTGAGGAGTGCGGCGGTGTACGGGTGGGTCGGCGACGCGTAGAGCTCGTCCGGTGCGGCGACCTCGCAGAGCTTGCCGAGGTACATGACCGCGACCCGGTCGGAGATGTTCTTCACCACGGCGAGGTCGTGGGCGATGAACACGAGTGTCAGCCCGTACCGGGCCTTCATGTCCTCGAGCAGGTTGAGGATCGATGCCTGCACCGACACGTCGAGCGCGGAGACCGGCTCGTCGCAGATGATGACGGCCGGTTCGGTGGCCACCGCCCGGGCGATGGAGATGCGCTGGCACTGACCGCCGGAGAACTCGTGCGGGCGGCGGGGCCCGGCGGTCTCCGGGTCGATGCCGACGATCTCGAGTACCTCGCGCACCTTGGCGTCGCGGCTCTCGTCGTCGCCGACCTTCCAGATGTCGAGCCCCTCGCGCACGATCCGGCCGACCCGCCGGCGCGGGTTGAGCGAGGAGATCGGGTCCTGGAAGATCATCTGCAGGCGGGGCCGCGTCCGTCGGAGCTCCTCGCCCTTCAGGCGGGTCAGGTCGGTGTCGCCGAAGTGGACCGAGCCGGAGGTCGCCCGGTTGATCTGCATGATCGCCTTGCCGAGCGTCGACTTCCCACATCCCGACTCGCCGACGAGGCCGAGGGTCTCACCCTCCCGGACGTCGATGCTGATCCCGGCGACCGCGCTCACCTTGAGGCCGGTGCGACCCACGGGGAACTCGACGACGAGGTCCTCGACGCGCAGCAGGGCGCCGTCGGGGGAGAGGTGGGCCTTGCCCGTGCCGGCCATCAGGCCACCTCCGGCTTCTGCGTGATCTCCACCGGGAACCAGCAGCGGAACTGGTGGCCGTGCTCGTCGGGCTCGGTGAGCGGCGGGTCCTCGGTGTGGCACCGTTCCTGCGCATACGCGCAGCGCGGGCTGAACTTGCAGCCGGCCGGCGGCGAGATGAGGTTCGGCGGACGGCCGCCGATGGTCTGCAGGCGCGTGTGGGACGGGTCGGCGATCTTCGGGATCGAGGCGAGGAGCGCCTCGGTGTACGGGTGACGCATCGCGGTGAACAGCACCTTGGTGGGGGCCTTCTCCACGATGCGGCCGGCGTACATCACCGCGATCTCATCGGCCCGCCCTGCGACGACGCCGAGGTCGTGGGTCACGAGGATCATCGCCATGTACCGCTCCCGCTGCTGGGCCTGCAGCAGGTCGAGGATCTGGGCCTGCACGGTCACGTCGAGGGCGGTGGTCGGCTCGTCGGCGAACAGCAGCTTCGGGCCGCAGGCGATCGCGATGGCGATCATGACCCGCTGCCGCATGCCGCCCGACATCTCGTGGGGGTACTGCTTGAGGCGGCGCTCCGGCTCGGGGATGCCCACCGAGGTCAGCAGGGTGAGTGCCGTGTCGCGCGCGTACTCCTTCGAGATGTCGAGGTGCCGTCGGAGCATCTCGGTGATCTGGTTGCCGATCCGCATGACCGGGTTGAGCGAGGTCATGGGGTCCTGGAACACCATGGCCATCTGGTCGCCCCAGTAGTCGGCCATGAACTTGGCGTCGGCGTCGAGCAGTTCGACGCCCTCGAAGCGGACCGAGCCCGACCGCTGCACCCCGCTCTTGGGGAGCAGGCCCATGATCGAGCGGGAGAGCACGGTCTTGCCGGAACCCGACTCGCCGACGACGCCGAGGGTGCGGCCGCGCTCGAGGGTGAAGCTGACGCCGTCGACCGCACGCACGAGGCCGCGCTCGGTGTCGAAGTGGGTCCGGAGGTCCTCGACGACGAGGAGGGGCGCGTTGGGGTCCGGCTGCGCGGTCACAGCGCCGCCTCCCGGACGTCGAAGCGGGCCCGTACGACGTCGCCCAGGTAGTTGAGTGAGAACACCGTGAGGAAGATCACGAGCGAGGGGAGCAGGACCATCGTGGGGGCCTCGCGCAGGAACGACTGGCCCGAGAAGATCACGTTCCCCCAGGTGGTGACGTCGGGCTTCACGCCGGCGCCCACCAGCGAGAGGCTGGCCTCGGCCACGATCGCGACGGCGATGCCGAGGAGCGCGATGGAGAGCATCGCCGGGAGCACGTTCGGCAGCACCTCGCGCCACATGGTGCGCACGTGTCCGGCGCCCTGGGCGCGCGCCGCGGTCACGAACTCGCGCTCGGACCACGAGAGCGTCGAGGCCCGGGTGATGCGGGACAGGATCGGGATGGACACGATGCCGAGCGCCAGCGTCACGTTGAACACGGTGCGGCCCAGGAACGACACGACGGCGAGGGCGAGGACCAGCTGGGGGAAGGCGAGCAGGATGTCGGTGAGGGCGCCGAGCGCCCCGCCGATGCGGCCCTTGAAGTAACCGGCCACGAGTCCGAGCACTCCGCCGATGAGGAAACCGGCGAGCACGGCGACGATCGCGATGAAGAGGCTGTTGCGGGCGCCCCAGATGACCCGGGAGAACACGTCGCGGCCGTTGCCGTCGAGGCCGAAGAGGTGGTCGAGGCTCGGGCCCTGGGTCGCCTTGGCCGGATCCGCATCGTTGATCGGGTCGGCGATGGGCAGCACCGGGGCGAGGACCGCGGCGAGGAACAGCAGCACCATCCACCCGATCGCGAGCCACGCACCGACGGTGAGTCCATGCTGCTTGACCTTGACCGAGCCGGACCGTCGCCGGATCCAATCGTTGCCGAACCAGATCTCGGCGCGGACGTCGCCCGTCTGCGCCATTCGC
>JALRDW010000263.1 GCA_023262065.1 Acidimicrobiia bacterium
GGAATGCCAGGGCGTCTGCACCTTTTTCGAAAGCGAATTCGCGGTGGTGGAAACTGGAAACCCAATATCCTGCTGTGGCCCGGTCGCACCAAATGTTCAGGCCCATCCAACTCGCTCGTTCAACATAGTTGGGATTGGGTCGGATAACATACCAGCCACGCTTTTTGGCTCCGCGCACAGTGCGTGGATTGGTAGGCTTGTATGGAAGTGCAAGACCGCGAGCCATTAGAGTTTTTCCAGGGTTTGGAAACGTTTTGGAATATCTTTAAGTTCCAAAGCACCCGTTGAGTCCATAATACGAGGATCATCTTTCACACCTGGAAATTTTGTGGATTGCGAACCGGCCGAGCCCTTGGTCGTCGCCGCATGCGGCGGCCATCGGCCGAGGCCGCAGTCGAGTCAGTACCCTGCCCGGACCATGGCCGAACTGCACGACACCACCGAGGAGTACCTCGAGACGATCCTCGAACTCGAGGAGGAGGGCGTGCTGCCCATCCGGGCCCGGCTCGTGGAGCGCCTCGGGGTGTCGGCCCCGAGCGTCTCGGAGACCGTGAACCGCCTGGTCGACGCCGGCTACACCGAGTTGCTCGACGACCGGTCGCTGCGCCTCACCCCGAAGGGCCGGGAGCTCGCCACCACGGTGGTCCGGCGTCACCGCCTCGCCGAGCGACTGCTCGTCGACGTGATCGGGCTCGAGTGGGAGAAGGTCCACAAGGAGGCCGCCCGCTGGGAGCATGCGATCTCCGCCGACGTCGAGGAGAAGCTCATCATCCTCCTCGGCGATCCCGCGACCTGTCCGCACGGCAACCCGATCCCGGGGAGCGCCCGCAGCGCCCCGGCGGGCGAGACGACCCCGCTCTCACGCGCCGCGGCCGGACCGATCGACGTCGTGCGGATCGGCGAGCGGATCGAGGTCGACGACGACGCCCTCCTCCTGCTGGCCGACGCCGCACTCGTGCCGGGGAACCGGGCCGAGGTCATCGGATCCACGCCGGAGTCCGTGCGGGTGCGCACGGCGGCCGGCGAGTACGAGGTGCCGGCGGCGATCGCCGCCCTCACCTACGTCCGGGCGAGCTGAGACTCAGGCGCCGACCGGCACCGCCGGGGTCTTCGGCGCCGGTGCGGGCTTGCGGATGCCCCGCAGGAACAGCCAGGTCACCGGGACGACGTAGGCGAACCACGCCGCGACCTCGAGCACGAGCATCTCGGACCGGAACCCGAAGATCCCCTTGAGCAGGGCGCCGTACCAGGAGTCCTCGTCGTACCAGGACGAGATGTCGAAGGCCACCGCGGTCTCGGCGATCCAGCCGGCCTCGGCGAGCTCGTGCAGTCCGTAGGTGAGCACGCCGGCGGCGATGACGATGAGCAGGACGCCGGTCACGGTGAAGAACTTCGCCAGGTCGAGGTTGACCGAGCCGCGGTAGATCGCCCAGCCGAGCACGACCGCGAGTGCGATGCCGATGAGTCCACCGACGAGCGCGCTCACCGAGTCGCCGTTGGTCTGCACGTTGGACCAGAGGAACAGCGCGGTCTCGATGCCCTCGCGCACCACGGCCACGAACGCCGTCACGAGGATCGCGACCGGGCCCGCCGCCAGCGCCGTACGCAGGTGTCCCTCGAGGTCGGACTTGAGGTGGCGGGCCGTGCGCTGGAGCCAGAAGACCATGGTCGTCACGAACGCGACGGTCAGGAGCGAGGTCACACCCACGAAGGCCTCGAGCGCCGCGTCGGACAGGTTGGCGGCCGTGAACTCGAGGAGCGCCCCGACGCCGAGGCTCACCCCGATGGCGGCGGCCACGCCGATCCAGAGGACCCGGAGCCGATCGGTGCGCTCGGTGCGCACCAGGAACGCCACGAGGATGCCGACGACGAGCGCGGCCTCGAGACCCTCGCGCAGACCGATGAGCAGGCTGGAGAACATGGCGTCGACTCCTTGAGCGTTACTTAGGTGTACCTAACCTAAGTGACCGTCCCGATCGGAGTCAAGCCGGATCTGATGACCCGTCAGGTGCCCCGGGTCACACCGACCGGGCCAGGTCAGCCCCCCGCCACCGCCGCCCCGCGGACCCTGCGCAGCCCGCGCGCGCTCGTCGAGCAAGGGCTGGTCGACGCTGCAGCCCTGCCCGCGCTCGAGGCGGTCGCGGCGCGCTACGCCGTGGCCATCACCCCGGCGATGCGC
>JALRDW010000023.1 GCA_023262065.1 Acidimicrobiia bacterium
ATGGCGATACCGGCGACCGGTGCACGCAGGGGCACGCCGGCATCCATCATCGAGAGCGTCGATCCGCAGACCGAGCCCATGGACGTCGAGCCGTTCGACGAGAGGACATCGGAGACGGTTCGGATCGTGTACGCGAACTCCTCCGGCGAGGGAAGCACCGGGACGAGGGCGCGCTCAGCGAGCATGCCGTGCCCGATCTCACGACGCTTCGGGCCGCGCATGAAACCGGTCTCACCGGTCGAGTACGGCGGGAAGTTGTAGTGGTGCATGTAGCGCTTGCGGTCGTCGACGCCGATGGTGTCGAGCATCTGCTCCATGCGGGGCATGCCGAGCGTGGTGACCGAGAGGACCTGGGTCTCGCCGCGCTGGAACAGGCCGGTGCCGTGGGCGGTGCTGATGACGCCGACCTCGGAGGCCAGTGGCCGGATGTCGCGGGGGCCCCGGCCGTCGATGCGCACGCCCTCGTTGACGATGCGGCTGCGCACCACCTGCTTCTGCAGTGAACGGAAGGCCTTCTTGACCTGACCCGCCCGGTCGTGGAACGCGCCGGGCGCGTCGGCGGTGCCGACGAGGCTGGCGAGCAGCGCCGCCTCGATCTCGGCGAGCCGGTCGTTGCGGTCGGTCTTGTCGGCGATGGCCATCGCACCGGAGGTCGAGTCCCGGGCCTCGCCCGCGACCGCCTCGAACACCTCGTCCGAGTAGTCGACGTGGATGTCGTACGGGATCGGGGCGATCGGACCGCGCTCGGCCTCGACCGCGGCGCGCAGGTTGAGCTGGAGCTCGATCGACGCGTCGATCCACTCCTTGGCGGCCTCGAGACCCTGCGCGATGGTCTCCTCGGTCACCTTCGGCGCGCCCTGCTCGTAGAGCTCCCAGGACTTCTCGGTGCCGCCGGCCTCGACCATCATGATGGCGATGTCGCCGGAGTCGGTACGACGTCCGGCCACCACGAGCTCGAAGGTCGAGCTGTCGCCGTCGGAGTACGTCGGGTGGGCGATCCACTCACCGTCGAGGTGTGCCATGCGCACCGCGCCGATCGGGCCGCCGAACGGGATGCCCGAGACCGTGAGCGCCGCCGAGGCGCCGTTGATCGACGGGATGTCGTGCGGGTTCTCGAGGTCGACCCCGAGGATGGTGGCGACGACCTGGACCTCGTTGCGGAAGCCCTCGGGGAAGGCCGGGCGCAGCGGGCGGTCGGTGAGGCGGCAGGTCAGGATCGCCTGCTCGCCCGGACGACCCTCACGGCGGAAGAACGAGCCCGGGATCTTGCCCGCGGCGTACATCCGCTCCTCGACGTCGACCGTGAGCGGGAAGAAGTCGATGCCCTCGCGCGGCTTGCTGGTCGCCACGGTGGACAGGAGGGTGGTGTCGCCGACCTTGACGATCACGGCACCGGCGGCGAGCTGGGCGAGCTTGCCCGTCTCGAGGGTCATGGTGAGGCCGGCCGCGTTGATCGGACCGGAGACTCGGATGGCGTCCGTCATGAACGCGCTCCTCTCGTGTCGTGGCGAGGAGGGTGGCGGTTCCCAGTGGTCACGGTTCGCTCGCTCCCGGCGTGCACCGGTGGTCGAACCCTGGCCACTGACAACCCCCATCCGACACCCCGCCGGATGGACACCCGCGCCCGACGGTCGGGAGCGGATGTGGAACGGGAGCGGCCGAGGCCGCTCCCGATGGGCCCGTCGTTACCGACGGAGACCGAGCTTCGCGATGAGCGCTCGGTAGCGCTCGACGTCGTTGCGCTTCAGGTAGTCCAGGAGGCGACGACGCCGACCGACGAGCATGAGCAGCCCACGGCGGGAGTGATGGTCCTTCTTGTGGACCTTGAGGTGCTCCGTGAGGTGGTTGATGCGCTCCGTGAGGATCGCCACCTGCACCTCCGGGGAGCCCGTGTCGGACTCGTGGAGGCGGTGCTCGGTGATCGTTGCGGTCTTGTTCGGCATGCGCTTCGGTGCTGATCTCTCGTCGGTGGGACCCGGGTCGGGCGGGGTGCCCGGTCGGATCCGGTGGATCGGACGTCCCCCGCCGGGGCGGGTAACCGGGAGAGGGTAGCACCGTGGCCCGGAGGGGCGCCCCTCGGGTGGGCGCGGGCCGCTCCCCCGGCAAGCGCCGCGACCCGTCGCAGCGTGCGGGGCGGCGCCCGCCGGCGGCGCGCGAGGATCGCGGCCCATGACCCGTCGCGAGCCGCCCGAGCTCCTCGTGGCCGTGGGCGAGGAGGGTTCGGACCCCGTCGTGACCCACGGGGGTCGCGACCACCGGGTCGATGAGTTCGCCGCCTCCGGCCACCTGGAACGGATGGAGACCGACCTCGCCGACGTCGCCGGCCTCGGCGTGCGGGTCCTGCGTCACGGGATGCCGTGGCGGTGCACCGAACCCGAGCCGGGCGTCCACGACTGGACGCTGTGGGACCGGATGCTCGCCGCGTGCGCGGCGCACGGACTCGAACCGATCGTCGACCTGCTCCACTTCGGGCTCCCCGACCACTACCGGGGGTTCGCCGACGCCGGCTTCGTCGACGGCTTCGGCCGGTACGTCGATGCGTTCCTCGCCCGATACCCGGAGGTGTCCTGGTTCACGCCCGTGAACGAACCCGGCGTGCACGCGCTCATGTCGGCCCGCTGGGGGATCTGGAACGACCGGGTCGCCGACGACGCGGCGTACGCCCGCGCGCTCGCGAACGTCGTGGAGGCCAACCTCGGGGCGATCGCGCGGATCCGCGCCGACCGGGACGGCTGGTGGATCGGTTCCGAGGGGTTCCCGTGCCACCTCGTCACCGACGACGCGTCGCGGGCCGCGGCCGAGGCGACGCGCACCGACGACTGGCTCGTGTGGGACCTCCACCTCGGCCACGAGCCGCGCGGCGCCGGTGCCGCGCTCGCCGAGCACATCGACGCGCGCCAACTCGCCCGCATCGACGCCCTCGCGGTGCGCGACGGGCATCACGTGATCGCGGGCCATGACGTGTACCCGGCGGCACTGAAGCGGCACGGCGTGTCCGATCCGGCGCTCCCGGATCCGCACACGGTCGCGGCGACCTACGACGACGAGGCGCGCCGATGGCACGCGCGCTACGGCCTCGACCACTGGATCGCCGAGACCTCGAACCTCGGGTACGGACCCGAGGCGCAGGTGCCGTGGCTCGACGCGATCGCCGGGGTCGTCGACGACCTGCGGGCCGACGGCATCCCGCACCGCGGGCTGTGCTGGTACTCGCGGGGCGACCAGTTCGACTGGCACACCGCGCTCACGGTGCCCATCGGCGAGATCACGCCCGTGGGCCTGTTCACCCAGGACCGCGTCGCCCGTCCGTCGGCCGCCGCGTTCGCCACGCTCGCGGCCCGGTGGGCCACGGCCTGACCGTCAGGCCCCGAGGATCTCCCGTGCACCGGCGGACCCCGAGCACTCCGCCCTCGGCAACGGGAGCGACCCGAACCGTCAGGCCCCGAGGATCTCCCGTGCTCGGTCACAATCGAGGGTCATCTGGGCGATGAGGGCCTCGACCGAGTCGAAGCGCTCCTCCCCTCGCAGGCGTTCGACGAACCGGACGGCCACCGGTTGGTCGTAGAGATCTCCGGCGAAGTCGAGGACGTGCACCTCGAGCAGGGAGTAGCCCTGGTCCGTGTAGAAGGTCGGCCGCCGGCCGAGGCTCATGGCCGCCGGCCACTCCACACCG
Source organism: Acidimicrobiia bacterium (assembly GCA_023262065.1). Taxonomy (GTDB): domain Bacteria; phylum Actinomycetota; class Acidimicrobiia; order IMCC26256; family IMCC26256; genus IMCC26256. The sequence goes on from JALRDW010000023.1 coordinate 3,674, forward strand.
TCGTGTCCGACGAGCGTGCCGGCGTAGATCCCGTCGGCCGGGAGCAGGATCTCGTCGTCGACGAGCACGTTGGCCGTCGGGAAACCCAGCTCGCGCCCCCGTTGATCGCCCCGTCCGACCACCCCGCGCACCTCGTGGGGTCGGCCGAGCATCGCCGCGGCACCCGCCACGTCGCCGGCTGCGAGCAGGCGCCGGATCCGGGTCGAGGAGTACGCCTCGTGGGTCTCGTCGTCGGGCGGCGCGACGAGTCCGAGGCCGAGCACCTCGAAGCCGAGGTCCGCGCCGACCGCGTCGAGCATCGCGACGTTGCCACCCCGGTCCCGACCGAAGTGGAAGTCGGCCCCGACCACCACCATGCGCGCCGCGAGCCGGTCGACGAGCACCTCGCGCACGAACTCCTCGGCGGTCTCGCCGGCCCGGTCGGCGTCGAACCGCAGCACGGCGACGAGGTCGACGAGGTCGGTACCGGCGAGCAGTTCGACCTTGTGGTCGGCTCCCGTGAGCAGCAGCGGCGCCGAGTCCGGTCGCACGACCCGGGCCGGATGCCGATCGAAGGTGACGCACACCGCGTCGAGCCCCCGGGCATCGGCGAGTTCCCGCACGAGCTGCAGCACCCTTCGATGCCCCTGGTGCACCCCGTCGAACGCGCCGATCGTGACGACGCTGCCCCGGGACCACGCGCCCGGGACCTCCTGCTCGCGCACGATACGGGTCATCCGGCCGCCTCGGTGGTGGCCGGGGCTGGGGTCCGAGTCGCCACCACGACGGCGGGCTTCAGCGCGGCGCCCCGCCGCTCGTAGACCGCGAGCAGTTCGCCGTCGGCGAGCACCGCGAACGGACCGCTCCCCGCCCCGACCCCGAGCGCGGCGGGCGGGAACACCGCCCCGTGGAGCACCCCGGTCGTGGTCGCGCCATCGACCGTCACCGGTTCGAGGTCTCGGACCATCGCGGCGAGGCCGACGGTGCACGCGAGCGGCTCCGCCACCACGGCCTCGAGGGGGTGGGCCTCGGCGAGCGTGAACGAACCGACGCGGGTGCGCCGCAGCGACGCGAGGTGCGCGCAGCCGCCGAGCGCCGCCCCCAGGTCGGCGGCGAGCGTGCGGATGTAGGTGCCACTCGAGCAGGTCACCGCGATCGACGCCCGAGGGAACGGGCCGGGTTCGACCTCGGTGATCTCGAGCGATCCGATGTGGACCGGCCGCGGCGCCCGCTCGACCTCGACCCCCTCGCGGGCGAGTTCGTGGAGCCGGCGGCCACCCACCTTGAGCGCCGAGACCATCGGCGGGACCTGCATGATGTCGCCGACGAACCGGCGGGCCGCCGTCTCGATCTCGGCCTGCGTCACCGGCATCGGCGCCCGCTCCAGCACCGTGCCCGCGGCGTCGAGCGTGTCGGTCGCCACCCCGAAGGCGACGACACCCTCGTAGGCCTTGCCCGCCTCCTGCAGGAACCGGAGCAGGCGGGTCGCCCGGCCGAGCCCCACGAGGAGCACCCCGGTCGCGTCCGGATCGAGGGTGCCGGCGTGCCCGATACGACGCTGGCCGTAGACGCCCCGCAACTTGGCCACGACGTCGTGGGAGGTCCACCCCGCGGGCTTGTCCACCACCACGAGCCCGTCCACCGTCTGCGCGTCCGCTCGTCGGCCCATCGCGTCGAGAGGCTAGGCGAGGCTCAGAGCGCAGCCCGGATGCGCGCGAGCGTCCCGTCGATGTCGTCCCGGCTCGTGAAACCCGCGGCGAACCGGTGACCGCCCCCGCCGTTGGCCGTCGCGATCGCACACACGTCGACCTCGCCGACGGAACGCAGGCTCACCTTCACCGTGCCGTCGTCGTCCTCCTTGAGGACGCAGGCCACCCCGGCCTCACGGGTCCGACGCACGATGTCGATGAGGCCCTCGGCCTCGTCCATCGTGCAGCCGTGCCGGGCGAGCATGTCCTGGGACACCACCGTCCACACGAACCCTCGCTCGCGCTCGAGCACCATCCGCTCCACGGCCTCGCCCATGAGCTTGAGGTAGGAGAAGCGGTGCTCCTCGAACAGGGAGCGGCTGAGGGTCGGGATCTCGAGGTCGAAGCCGGCCAGCTCACCGGCGAGACCGAACACCTCCGGGGTCGTCGACTCGTACTGGAACCGTCCCGTGTCGCAGATGAGGGCGGCGTAGAGGTCGGTGGCCACGCCGTGGTCGAGCGGGAGGTCGAGCGCGTCGAGCAGCCGACGAACGACGACGCCACTGGCGGCCGCGTCCGGGTCGATGACGTTGATCGTGCCGAAGCGGGTGTTCGACACGTGGTGGTCGATCACGATGAGCTCGGTGGCCGCGTCGGCGGACGCTGCGAGGCCCCCGAGTCGATCGATCGAACCGGCGTCGAAGGTGACCATGACCGCCGGTGCACTCGGGAAGGCTGCGGGGTCGGTGAGCGTGTCGAGCCCGATGAGGCCGCGGTAGTGGTCCGCGACCACGAAGGGCTCGGGGAACGAGGCCACCGAGCGCCGACCGGCCGCGCGCAGCGCGAGGTGGAGCGCGAGCATCGAGCCGAGCGCATCACCGTCCGGGGTGACGTGGCACGCGAGGGCGACCTCGGGCGCCGCTGCGATGACCGCGGCCGCCCGGGTGAGCGCCTCGTCGAGCCCGGTGCTCATGCGCCGGCGTCGCTCCCGGGCGCGGCGTCCGGGTCCGACGCGCCCGCCTCGTGCTCGTGGATCTCCCGCAGGATCGCCTCGATGCGCAGACCCTGTTCGAGCCCCGGGTCCTCCTGGAAGTGGAGGTCGGGCAGGTACTTCATGCGCACCTGCCGCCCGAGCGCACCCCGCAGGTGGGACTTCGCCGCCGCGAGGCCCGCTGCCGTCTCGGCGTGCTGCTCCTCGCCGCCCATGACCGTGTAGAAGACGTCGGCGTGCCGCAGATCGGCGGACACGTCCACCCCGGTGATCGTCACGAACCCGAGGCGCGGGTCGGAGAGTCGCTCCACCTCGTCGGCGAGCACCTGCTGGACGACCTCGTTGACGCGGGCCGAACGCGGGTACTGACGCGGTGCGTTGCGTCCACTCACGGCCCGACCACCTCCCGATCGACGCGCGTCACGACGACGTGCGGGCGATCTCCTTGAGTTCGAACGTCTCGATCACGTCGCCCGGCTTGAGGTCCTGGAAGTTCTCGAGGCCGATACCGCACTCGAAACCCTCGCGGACGTCACGCGCATCCTCCTTGAAGCGTCGCAGCGATGCGATGGCGCCCTTCCAGATGATCGTGCCCTCCCGGAGGAAGCGCACCTGCGAGCCGCGCGTGATGACGCCGGAGCGCACGTAGCAGCCCGCGATCTTGCCGACCCGCGGGACCGAGAAGATCTCCCGCACCTCGGCCTCGCCGGTGACGACCTCCTCGAACTCGGGCTTGAGGAGACCGAGGAGCGCGTTGTTGACGTCGTCGAGGATCTGGTAGATGACTTCGTAGAGCCGCATCTCCACCCGCTCGGCCTCGGCGAGCTCGCGGGCCTTGCGGTCCGGACGCACGTTGAAGCCGATGACGCTGGCGTTGGCCACCGCAGCGAGGTTGATGTCGGACTCGGTGATGCCGCCGACCGCCCGGTGCACGAACGACAGCCGCACCTCCTCGTGCTCCTGGTCGAGCTTGCGCAACGCGTCGGTGAGGGCCTCGAGCGAACCCTGGACGTCGGCCTTGAGCACGAGGTTGAGCGTCGCGACCTCGCCCCGCTGGACCATCGCGAAGATGTCCTCGAGGCGGGCCCCACCGGCGAGCACGGTCGGGTGGACCATGTTCGCGGCACGACGCCGGCGGGCCCGGGCCTCGGCGACGGTGCGGGCGACCTTGTCGTTGGGGGCCACCCGGAGCTCGTCACCCGCCAACGGCACGTCGTCGAGACCGAGCACCTCGACCGGGGTCGACGGTCCGGCCTCGGAGACGTTGCGACCCTGGTCGTCGAACATGGCGCGGACCTTGCCCCACCCGCCGCCGGCGACGATCGGGTCCCCGACGCGCAGCGTGCCGCGCTCGATGAGGGCCGTGACGACCGGGCCACGTCCCGGGTCGAGGTTCGACTCGAGCACGAACGCGCGGGCCGGGACCTCGGGGTTCGCACCGAGCGGCGGGTCGTAGAGGTCCGAGACGAGCACGATCGACTCGAGCAGCTCGTCGACCCCCTGCCCCGTCGGGGCCGCGACCTCGTTGATGATCGTGTCGCCGCCCCACTCCTCGGGCACGAGCTCCTGCTCGACGAGTTGCTGGCGGACGCGCGTGGTGTCGGCGTCCTCGCGGCTGCGGTGCAGCGACAGGTACTCCGGGTCCGCGAGCAGGCTGCGACGGAAGGACTCGACCTGCGTCCTGTCCCAACGGGCCTCGCGCGCCCGTCGGTCGAGCGCGTCCTCAAGATTGGCCTCGAGCGCCGATGTCTCCCGGTAGAGCTTGTTCGAGTCGTCGCGCAGCTCCGCGAGCGCGCCCAGTGCGTCGTCATCGGTCGAACAGGCGAGCGCGCTGCCCGTGGCG
>JALRDW010000045.1 GCA_023262065.1 Acidimicrobiia bacterium
ATCCCCGTGAGCGGCGCGTGGCGTCCGGGCGACGAGCCCGGGCGTCGACGCTTCGCCACGCTCTTCCGCGAGCGGCCCCACGTCCTCGAGGCGGGGGGCCGCCTCGCGCAGGTCGTCATCGCCTACGAGACCTGGGGGACCCTCGCACCCGACGGCTCGAACGCGCTGCTGGTCCTCCACGCGCTGACCGGCGACTCGCACGCGTCCGGCCCTGCGGGCCCGGGCCACCTCCACCCCGGCTGGTGGGACGAGGTCGTCGGTCCGGGTCGCGCGATCGACACCGACCGGTTCTTCGTCGTCTGCCCGAACGTGCTCGGCGGCTGCCAGGGGTCCACCGGCCCGTCCTCGCCCGACCCCGGGACGGGCCGGCCCTACGGATCGCGGTTCCCGGTCATCACAGTGCGCGACCAGGCGGTGGTCGAGGCTGCGCTCGCCGATGCGCTCGGCATCGGCCGCTGGGCGGCGATCGTCGGCGGTTCGATGGGCGGGCAACGCGCGCTGGAGTGGCTCGTGTCCTTCCCGGATCGGGTCGAACGCGCGGTGATCATCGCCTGCGGCGCCCAGGCGACCGCCGAGGAGATCGCACTGTGCAGCGTGCAGATCCGGGCGATCCGATCGGACCCGCGCTGGCGCGGTGGCGACTACTACGACGCGGCCCCCGGGGATGGTCCCCACCTCGGGATGTCGATCGCACGCGGCATGGGACAGATCACGTACCGCAGCGAGCTCGAGCTCGACGAGCGCTTCGGCCGTGGGCACCAGAGCGACGAGGACCCGATGGCGGGTGGCCGGTACGCGATCGAGTCCTACCTCGAGTACCACGGGGAGAAGTTGGCCCGCCGCTTCGACGCCAACACCTACATCGCGCTGTCGAGAGCGATGAACCACCACGACGTCGGCCGGGGACGCGGCGGGGTGGCGACCGCGCTGCGCCGCATCACGGCCGAGGTCACGCTCGCCGGCATCACCTCGGACCGCCTCTACCCGCTGCGGCTCCAGGAGGAGCTCGCCGCCCACATCCCCCACGTGACCGGTCTCACCGCGATCGAGTCCGAGGCGGGCCACGACGGGTTCCTCGTGGAGCACGAGGCGGTGAGCGCGCTCATCCGCGGCGCGCTCGACTGAGCCGGGTCAGCCGTCGACCTCGCGTCGGCCCTCGAGCGCCCGGCCGAGGGTCACCTCGTCGGCGTACTCGAGGTCGCCGCCCACCGGGAGTCCGCTGGCGATACGCGTGACCTTCACGCCGAGCGGCTTGAGCAGCTTCGCGAGATACATCGCGGTCGCCTCCCCCTCGATGTTCGGGTTGGTGGCGAGGATCACCTCGACCACGCCCTCGGGTTCGAGCCGCAGCAGCAGCTCGCGCACCCGCAACTGCTCCGGCCCGATGCCCTCGATGGGTGAGATCGCGCCCTGGAGCACGTGGTACCGGCCCGAAAACTCCCGGGTCCGCTCGATGGCGACGATGTCGCGCGGCTCCTCGACCACACAGACGATCGTGCGGTCGCGACGATCGTCCCGGCAGTAGTGGCACTGCCCGCCCTCGGCGATGTTGAAGCAGGTCTGGCACCACGTGACGCGAGCCTTCGCCTCGATGATCGCATCGGCGAGCCGACGCGCGTCCTCCGTCGGCGTCTTGAGGATGTGGTACGCGATCCGTTGGGCGGACTTCGGACCGACGCCGGGGAGCCGACCGAGCTCGTCGACGAGCGCCTGGACCGGACCCTCGTGGAGTCCCGTCACCCGAGGAGCCCGCCGAGCCCGAACTGATCGAGGTTGATGCCGGCGGTCGCACCGCCGAGAGCCTGGTTCCGCATGGCCTCCGCCTGCCGCAACGCCTCCCCGACCGCGGCGACGACGAGGTCCTGGAGCATCTCGATGTCGTCGGGGTCGACCACGTCCGGCGAGATCACGACCTCGCGCAGCTCCCCCGAACCGCTCACCACGGCCTTGACCATGCCGCCCCCGGCCGTGGCCTCGACGGTCTGCGCCGCGAGCGCCTCCTGCGCGGCCAGCATCTCGGCCTGCATCTGCTGCACCTGGCGCATCATCTGGTTCATCTGCGGCTTCTGCTTGGCCACGTCGCTCTCCGTCGTGCTCGTCGATCCGGGTGATCCCTCGGATCAGGTCTCGTGCTCCTCGACGATCGTCGCGTCGAACATGGCCTCGATCCGGGCCTTGGAGTCCACCGTAGCGTTCACGACCTCATCGGAGATGTCGTCCGGGTGGACCTCCTCCTCGAGTTCGCGCTCCGGCTGTGGTGCGACCGGTTCCGGACGCGGACGACGCGGCCGCTCCGGTTCGACCGAGGGCGGCGCATCGACCGTGATGTCGTGCTGCACGATCCGGAACTTCGGGATCTGCCCCATCGTCGCGAGGAACCCCTCGCGGATCGTCGGGGCCTCCTTCTGGAACTTCGGCTTCACGGAGTCGAACGCGAGCCGGCCCACCCCGAAGGTGACCACGCCGTTGTCGACCGCGATCGGCTGCGCCTCCTGGATCGCGGCGCGCACGGCGCGCGGGATGGTCTCGAGGACCCGGGCCCACGCGAGGATCACGTCGTCGAGCGACGCCGCGACCGCGGCGTCGCTCGCCGGCACATCGGACCCGGTGTCACCGGCCACCGGCGCGGGCGGGGCGGCGGCCGGCGGGGTCGGTCGCGCCGTGCCGCGCAGGGCTCCGAGTCCGGGCTTGGATCCCGCGGATTCGGCCGATGAGGGTGCCGGCGCGGCGGGCACGGGTGCCGGCACCGACGGCGATGCGACGGCGGGCGGGCTCGCGACCCGGCCCTCGGACACGGCGCGTTCGAGGCGGTCGACCCGATCGGCGAGCGCCTGCAGCGGCGTACCGGTGTCGCGGCGGGCCAACCGCACGAGCGCGACCTCGAGGACGAGGCGCGGATCGGCGGCCTCCGCACCGCGCATGTCCACGACCGCCTGCCCCAGGGTCTCGAGCGCCCGCACGAGGGCTGCGGTGCCGAGCGCCTCACCCGCCGCACGCAGTTGCTCCTGCTCCTCCTCCGGCGCGTCGACCTGCACCCGACCGCGTCCGGCGACGAGCAGGAACGTGTCGCGCAGGGAACGGAGGAGGTCCTCGGCGATGCGCCGGGGGTCGTGCCCCGACGCGAGGAGTTCGGCCGTGCGAACGAGCACCCCGGCCGCGTCCTCGGCCGCGACGGCCTCGAGCACGGCGAGGCGCGATGCGAAGGGGGAGCCACCGAAGGCACGCCCGACCTGCTCGGCCGTGAGCCGGCCGTCGGCGTGAGCGAGGGCCTGATCGAGGAGCGAGAGGGAGTCGCGGGCACTGCCCGAGGCCGCTCGTGCCACGATCTCGAGCGCGTCGCGGTCGTACTCGACACGCTCGAGGTCGAGGATGTGGGCCAGGTGGTCGGTGAGGTCCGCGACCGACAGCAGCGAGAACTCGAAGTGCTGCGTGCGCGAGCGGATGGTCGGCAGCACCTTCTGGGGATCGGTCGTCGCGAGCACGAACACCACGTGGTCCGGTGGTTCCTCGAGCGTCTTGAGCAGGGTGTTCGACGCCTCCGTCGTGAGCATGTGGACCTCATCGAGGATGTACACCTTGCGGGACGACCCCGCGCCGAGGCCGAGGCTGATGCGCGAGACGAGGTCGCGGGCCTCCTGCACGCCCCGGTTCGACGCTGCGTCGAGCTCGATGAGATCCGAGAACGTGCCCGCGGCGATGCCGGTGCAGTTCGCGCACGCGTCGCACGGTTCACCGTCCGCCCCGAGGTCGGTGCAGTTCAGCGCCTTCGCGAGGATGCGCGCGCTCGTGGTCTTGCCGGTGCCCCGCGGTCCCGAGAAGAGGTACGCGTGCCCGACCCGGCCCTCGCGCACCGCGTTGCGCAGTGCCGTGGTCACCGGCTCCTGCCCGACGAGCGCGTCGAATCGCTGGGGGCGGTACTTGCGGTAGAGCGACTGGAAGGCCATCGCCTCGGACCCTAGCGACCGGACGGGACACCTTCCGGGGTCCCGCACCGGCCGCTCGGGAGCGAGGGCACGGACCGTGCACCCACCGTCGACCCGGCGCCGCAGCGTGCGTGTCCCGTCGCCGGCTCGGGCCAGGCTCCCCTGCGGCACACGGGAGGATCCGCTGAGAGCTGCTTCCTTCCGGACCTGACTCGGTTCACGGGAACCCGTTGCGCAGGACCCGGCCTTCGACACCACGTGCGAGGCGCTCTCACTGCGGCGGATCGGGCCTCGGATGGGAGTTCAGCCCCCCGTACGTGGATCTGGGGTACAGGGCACCACGAGCTCCCCGCCTAGCACGGTCCGCTCGCTCACCGTACCAGCCGATCCGCCCGCTACCATCGGCGACCCCGGGAGGGGTGCGAGAGCGGCCGAAGCGGCACGCTTGGAAAGCGTGTGAACGAGAGTTCCGTGGGTTCGAATCCCACCCCCT
>JALRDW010000085.1 GCA_023262065.1 Acidimicrobiia bacterium
CGGGGGCGGTCCCGGCCCGGCTGAGCCGGTCCGTCCCGGGGGGTCGGGGCGAGGCCGGGATGGGGACGCGATTGCCCCTGTCCGGGGCCCGGGTCGATGGTCTATCGTCGCCGAGTTACATCGCTGTCATTCATCCACAGGTCCCTCCACAGGGTGGGGACATCCGGGGAACCCGGGCCGTGGGGTGGTCGGCGGTGGGTGGAGGAGTCCGGTCGCCCGTGCGGCCGGGCCCGGGGCGATCCGTCGGAGCGTTCCGGGGGATCGTGGTGGACGTCTCGGTGTGGTGATGAGGGCAGTGGTGTCGGCGGAACGGGGTGGGGTCGCAGCGCGAGGGGCGTGGTGCTCGGCGCGCCACGGGCGTGCGCGGCGCGCGATGGTGGCGCGGTGAGCAAGTCCTTCGTCCACCTGCACCTCCACACCGAGTACTCGATGCTCGACGGGGCGTCGCGGATCGACGAGGTCGTCGCCGCGGCCCAGGCCGACGGCCAGCCCGCCGTCGGCATCACCGACCACGGGAACATGTACGGCGTGCTCCCGCTGTACCAGGCGGCGCGTGATCGCGGGATCACGCCGGTGCTCGGCATGGAGGGGTACTTCGTCGCCACGAGCCGGTTCGACCGGCCGCGGCGCAGCGAGCACGACCTGTACCACCTGACGCTGCTGGCCGAGTCGACGCAGGGCTACCGCAACCTCATGAAGGTGTCGTCGCACGCCTACCTCGACGGCTTCTACTACAAGCCCCGCACCGACTGGGAGCTGCTCGAGCTCCACTCCGAGGGGATCATCGCGACCTCGGGGTGCCTCGGCGGCATCGTCGCGCAGCGAATCCTCGCCGGGGACGATGCCGGCGCGGAGGCCGCAGCGGTGCGGTTCCAGGAGATCTACGGGCGCGACTCGTTCTTCATCGAACTGCAGGACCACGGCCTCGACGAGGACGCGATCGTGACGCCGAAGCTGCTCGAACTCGCAGCCCGCATCGACGCCCCGCTGCTCGCGACGAACGACTCGCACTACACGCACGCGCACAACGCCGAGGCCCACGACGCGCTGCTATGCGTGCAGACCGGGGCCAAGATCCACGACACGGACCGGTTCCGGTTCGACGCGCAGGAGTTCTACATCAAGACGGCCGACGAGATGCGCACGTTGTTCTCGGAGGTGCCGGAGTCCTGCGACAACACGCTCCTCATCGCAGAGCGCGCCGACGTCGACATCGAGTTCGGTGCGTCGGTGCTCCCGTCCTTCCCCGTGCCCGACGGTCACACCGAGGACTCCTACCTGCTCGAGCTCACGCTGGCCGGAGCCCGTGAGCGGTACGGCGCCCAGCCCGCACCGCACGTGCTCGAGCGCATCGAGTTCGAACTCGACGTCATCCGGGACATGGGCTTCTCGGCGTACTTCCTCGTGGTCTGGGACCTCGTGCGCTACGCACGTGAGCAGGGCATCCGGGTGGGTCCCGGCCGCGGGAGCGCCGCCGGCTCCTGCGTGGCGTACTGCCTCCGCATCGTCGTGCCGAGTCCACTCACCTCGTCGCCAGGACTCGCGTTCCTCCTTGCCACGATCGCCGAATTCGGCGAG
>JALRDW010000121.1 GCA_023262065.1 Acidimicrobiia bacterium
GTTCTCGTGGAGGAACTTGGGCCAGACGTGGTCCCGGAACGGGACGCCGGGCATCTCGGACCAGATGCGATCGAGTTCGAGTCCCATCGGGTAGTAGCCGGCGTACATCACCTTGTCGGCACCCCGGGTGTTCGCGTAGTGGACGACATCGGCGGGGTAGTACTTCGGCGCGAAGGCCGAGGTCGAGTAGTAGAGGTTCGGCCACTTCAGCATGAGCTTCACCGCGAGGTCGGCCCACGGCTCGGCGCCGTGGCGCATCACGAACTTGAGTTCCGGGAAGAACCAGCAGACCTCGTCGATGAGCGCCACGTCCTGGGGTCCGAAGGGCACCCGGGGGCCCGGGATGCCCGCGCAGACGCAGATCGGGATGTCGAGCTCCACGCACTTCGCGTAGATCGGGTACATCTTCCGGTCGTTGATCGGTACCTGTGGCGTGTATCCGGCGGGGAACGCGGTCGCCGCCTTCACGCCGAGCTCCTTCACGGCGTGCTCGAGCTCGCGCACTCCGTCCATGCCCCGGTTGGGGTCGACCTCGAACGACCCGAAGAACCGTTCCGGGTGGGCTGCGATGGCGGCGAGGGACTCCTCGGCCTGGTTGGACACCCCGAGCATCCCCTTGGCGATGCCGTGGGCGTCCATCCGCTCGAGCAGGAAGCCCACCGGGTCCTCCACCGGCCCGATGTGGGGCACGTCGTGGAACATGTACTGGGCCGGGAACTCGAACTCCTCGAGGCTCTCGCGGTCGTGGAGGCCGGCCCGCAGGAACTCGTACCACGCCTTCGGATCCCCCTTCGGGGGGAGGGCGATCATGAGGTCGACCGCACCGGGGGATTCGGGCATCGGCATAGGGGTGGGACCGTATCGCGGCCGGGTCGCAGCGGCTCCGATCACGCCGGTAGCGTGCCGTTCGCTACCGACCACCCCGACGGAGGCTGTGACATGTACGAGTGGAGCGATGAGCACCGGATGATCCGCGACGCCGTGCGTCAGTGGGTCGAGGCCGAGGTCCGCCCCCGGCGGGACGAGCTCGAGTTCGGCGACACCCCGCCGTACGACGTCATCCGCTCCCTCTACGCGACCTTCGGCATGGACGCCATGGCCCGCGACAACTTCAAGCGGCGCATCGAGAAGGAGCGGGCTGCGGCCGAGGGTGGCGCCGCGGGAGCCTCCGAGGAGCGCGGCGGCGGCAACGCCGGCATGACCCTCATTCCGATCATCGAGCTGTGCCGGTGCTCGCCGGGTCTCGTGACCGCCATGGGCGTGAGCACGGGCCTCGCGGCGGCCACGATCATGAGCCGCGGCACGATCGCGCAGAAGGAGCGCTGGGCCCTCGACCTGCTGACCTTCGAGAAGGTCGGGGCGTGGGCGATCACCGAACCCGACTCGGGCTCGGACGCGTTCGGCCGCATGCAGTCGACCGCCCGGCGCGACGGTGACGAGTACGTGCTGAACGGCAACAAGACCTTCATCACGAACGGCCCGTACGCGGACACGACGGTCTTCATCTGCAAGCTCGACGAGGGCAATCCTCCGGCCGAGCGCAAGATCCTCTCGTTCGTGCTCGAGAAGGGGATGCCCGGCTTCGAGCAGACCAAGCCCATGCGCAAGATGGGCATGCACTCGTCGCCCACGGGCATGCTGTTCCTGCAGGACGTGCGGGTGGGTCGTGACCGACTCCTGGGCGAGACCGAGGAGGTCCCGTACCGGGAGGGGGCGAAGCAGGCGTTCTCGATCGAGCGGATGGGTGTGGCGGCCATGGCCCTCGGCATCGTCGACCGCTGCCTCGAACTCAGCATCTCGTACGCGAAGGAGTGCATCCGGTTCGGCAAGCCGATCGGCGAGCACCAGCTCATCCAGGACAAGCTCGCCCGGATGGAGGTCGCCCGGATCAACCTGGAGAACCTCGTGTTCCGCAGCATCGAGAAGTCGGCGGCCGGCGTGGCCCTCGACCTCACCGAGGCCTCGGCCATGAAGCTCTACTCGGCCCGCGCCGCCACCGAGGTGGCCCTCGACGCTGTGCAGATCTTCGGCGGCAACGGGTACATGGCCGAGTACGAGGTGGAGCAGCTGGCCCGGGACGCCAAGGTCCTCCAGATCTACGCCGGCACCGACGAGATCCAGATCTCCCAGATCGCCCGCTCGCTCCTCGCCTGAGCCGCCGGCGCAGACCGCCTCGGCCATGCCGTCCGGCGTCGGAACGGCTTGGATCGGGGCTGTGGCCCGCGGCTAATCTGCGGGTCTCCAGCGGGCCAACGTCGTCCCGTCGGTGCAGCCCACCGCCCGTCCCGGTCCGGGGCGGGCCCCGACGAACGACGAGAGCGGTCCATGCCCAGCGCCATCCCTCCCCGCCAGGGTCTCTACGACCCTGCGTTCGAGCACGACGCCTGCGGTGTCGCCTTCGTGGTCGACCTCCACGGTCGGCGGTCCCACCGCCTCGTCGAGCAGGGCATCACGGCGCTGTGCAACCTCGAGCATCGGGGCGCATCCGGGTGCGAGGTGAACACGGGGGACGGCGCGGGCCTGCTCATCCAGGTGCCGGACACGTTCTACCGGGCGGTCGTGGGATTCGAGCTGCCCCCGGCCGGGGCCTACGCCACCGGCATCGGGTTCCTGCCCGCCGACCCGGCCGAGGCCGAGGTCGCCGCGAAGGCGGTCGAGACGATCTTCGCCGAGGAGGGCCTCGATGTCCTCGGATGGCGCGAGGTCGCGACCGTCGACACGATGATCGGCGAGACGGCGCGCGCCGCGATGCCCTCCTTCCGGCAGGTGTTCATCGCCGGCGCCGGTCTGGCCGGACTCGACCTCGAGCGCCGGGTGTTCATCGCCCGGAAGCGCATCGAGCACGAGGTGATCTCGGCCACCGGGGAGCGGGTGTACTTCCCGAGCCTCTCGCCCCGCACCATCACCTACAAGGGCATGCTGACCACCCCGCAGTTGCGGGAGTTCTACCCCGAACTCGCGGACGAGCGGGTCGAGAGCGCCATCGCGCTCGTCCACTCGCGGTTCTCCACCAACACGTTCCCGTCCTGGCCGTTGGCGCACCCGTACCGGTTCATCGCGCACAACGGTGAGATCAACACGCTCAAGGGCAACCGCAACTGGATGCGGGCCCGGGAGGCGTTGCTCGCCTCGGACCTGCTGCCCGGCGACCTCGACCGGATCTTCCCGATCTGCGACCCGGCGGGCTCGGACTCGGCGTCCTTCGACGAGGTCCTCGAACTGCTGCACCTCGGCGGCCGGTCCCTACCCCACGCCGTGCTCATGATGATCCCGGAGGCCTGGGAGAACCATGAGTCGATGAGTCCGGAGAAGCGGGCGTTCTACCGGTTCCACGCCTCGGTCATGGAGCCCTGGGACGGTCCGGCCGACATCGCGTTCACCGACGGCACGGTCATCGGTGCG
>JALRDW010000164.1 GCA_023262065.1 Acidimicrobiia bacterium
TGCAGCACCGCCTCCAGCCGCTTCATGTCGACCTCCCGGTCGCCCGGAAGCCCGATCGCGATGGGCTCCTCGGTGCCGTCGGGTCCGGTCACCATGAACACGACGTTCTTCAGCGTGTCGGCGGCCACCCAGGACCGGTCCGTGCGCGCGAGGTCTGGACGGTCATTCGACAGGGAGACAAGCGTCTCGATCGTCGGGGAGTCGGGGGTGTCCTCGACATGCGATGCAGGCCTCCTCACCCCGCGCCGGAGCACGGCGCCGGGGCGGGGATCACGCGTAGAGGGACTCGATCTCGGCGGCGTACCGGGCCGTGATGCCCCGCCGCTTCAACTTCATGGTCGGGGTGAGCTCCTCGGAGTCCGCCAACCACTCCTCGTGGAGCACCGTGAACCGCTTGATGCCCTCGACCTGCGAGAAGTTCGAGTTCACGTGGTCCACATCGGCCTGGATCTGGGCCAGCACCTCCGGGTTCACCGCGAGCGCGGCGAGCGACGTGTCCTGGATGCCCTCGCTGGCCGCCCAGACCGGGGCCACCTCGGGATCGAGGACGAGCAGCGCCGTGAGGTAGGGCCGGCCGTCACCGATCACGCAGGCCTGCCCGATGAGCGCCGAGGCCTTGAGGGCGGCCTCGATGTTCGCGGGCGAGATGTTCTTGCCGCCGGCGGTGATGATGAGTTCCTTCTTGCGATCGACGATCTTGAGGTACCCGTCCTCGTCGAGCACCCCGATGTCGCCGGTGTGGAACCACTCGCCGGTCATCACCTCGGCCGTCTTCTCGGGGTCGTCGAGGTAGCCCTTGAAGATGTTGCCGCCCTTGCAGAGCACCTCGCCGTCCTCACCCAGGCGCACCTCGGTCCCCGGGATGGCCGGGCCGACCGTCCCGACCTTGACGCGGAACGGCGTCCAGGTCATCGGGCCGTAGGTCTCGGACAGGCCGTAGATCTCGGAGAGCTCGATGCCGAGCCCCCGGAAGAACCGGAGGATCTCGAACGGGATGGGGGCGGCGCCGGTGATCGCGACGCGGCACTGGTCGAGACCGAGGATGCCGCGCCACGGCGCGAGCGCGGCCGCATCGACCTCCGCGTGACGGGCGGCCAGGTCGGCGGGGACCGCCTCGCCCCGGGCGCGGTACTCGCTCACCTCCCACCCGAGGTCGATCGCCGCGTCGAAGGCCCGACCCTGCTCCGGATCGCCGTGCACGAGCGCCGAGACGGTCGCGTACGCCTTCTCCCAGACCCGCGGCACGGCGAAGAAGATCTCCGGCCGGGTCCTGGTGAGCCACTGCGTGACCTTGCCCGCCTCCGGGCAGGTCGTGATCTCGTACCCGTGGATGATCGCCGCGTAGTGCGAGGTCATCCGTTCGGCGATGTGCGCCATCGGCAGGTACGACACGAGTCGCATGCCGTCCACGTCGAAGCCGAACCGCTCGACCAACGAGGAGGCCGTCCACATCACGCCGCCGTGGTCGAGCATCACGCCCTTCGGCGGACCGGTCGTACCCGAGGTGTAGATCACCGTGGCGAGGTCGGCCGGCTGCGCGATCGCCGCGGCGGTGTCGAGGTCGACCGGGTCGAGCCCGAACTGGTCGTCCCAGAGCAGCACGCCGTCGGGGAGGGTCGCCGGCGGGTCGATGACGGTGATCTGCTCGAGCGTGGGGAGGTCGCCGCGCACCGACAGCATCGAGGTCAGGTACCCCTCGTGCTCGACGATCGCGAACCGAGCCTTCGAGTGGGAGACCAGGTAGGCGATCTGCTCCGGCGACGATGAGGAGTAGATGGAGATCGGCGTGGCCCCGCAGAGCAGTGCGGCGACGTCGGCGATGTGGAACTCGGGTCGGTTGCTCATCATGAGCACGACGCGGTCCCCGCGCCCGACCCCGTGCGCTGCGAGGCTCGCCGCGAGCCGGCACGCCTGCTCGGCGTACTGCGCGTAGGTGAGCTCGGTCGCGGTGTCACCGTCGTAGGACCGGAGCGCGACCCGGTCGGGGTTCGCCCGGACCGTGTCCCGGAACGCAGTGGTCACCGTGGCGCCGGCCACCGCCGCGTCGATCTGTGCCGCCGTGCGTTCGGTCATCGGACCTCGACCTCTCATGGAGTCGGATCGCCGGGGGCCACCCGACGGGGGACGCCATCGTGCCGCAGACCGGCCGTCGCGCTCCACCCCCTCCCCGGCATCCCGTCCGGTCGTCCCCAGCCCGTCCACAGTCGACGGCCCGATGTCCACGGGGCGGGGCGCCGCTTTCCCCAGCTCATCCACAGGCGGGCCCGGCTCCATCCACAGGCCCTGTGGACAGTCCGGCACCGGCGTGACCCCGAGTGGTTCGTGTGGCTGGGGTCGTACCGTCGGGTTCCGGTCACCCACCGTCGCGGGCGGGCCAGGTGGGGTCGGCGGCGAGGGCGCCGAGGACGGCCTCCGTGTCCGCACCGAGGGTGCGGCCGGCGTGCCGGATCTCCCCGGGGGTGGCCATGAGTCGGGCGACCGGGGCCGCCATGAGGACGCCGTCCACCTCGACGAGGGCCTCGCGCTCGACGAGGTGGGGGTCGGCCACGACGTCGGCGATCGAGTACACCCGGGCCGCCGCAGCCTCGGCCCCGGCGAAGGCCGCGAGGGCCTCGGCGGCGGTGCGGGCCGCGCACCACTCGCGCACGAGCGCGTCGAGCTCGGCCCGGTGCTCGGCCCGACCCGTGAACGTGGCGAAGCGCGGATCGCCGGCGACGCCGAGGAGGTCGAGCACCCGCATCGCCACCGACTCGGCGGATGCCGAGATCGCGATCCAGACGCCGTCGGCGCACTCGTAGGTCCCGCGCGGGACGGTGTACGGGATGCCCGCACCGAGACGCGGTTGGAGGTACCCGAGCCCCGCGTAGGCCGCGGGGAGCGGCCCCATCACCTGGAGGATCGACTCGAGCAGGTTGACGTCGACCACCTGCCCCTCCCCCGTCCGATCACGGTGGCGCAGGGCGACCATCACCGCGAACGCGCCGACGATGCCCGTGAGTTCGTCGGTCAGGGCGATCGGCGGGAGCAGCGGGGCGCCGTCCGGGTCACCGCTGAGGCCGGCGAACCCGCTCATCGCCTCGGCGATCGACGCGAATCCGGGCTGGGAGCGGTACGGACCCGTCTGGCCGAACCCGGTGACGCGGAGCACGACGAGGCGCGGGTTGCGCGCCAGCAGGTGCTCGGGGTCGAGGCCGAGCCGCTCGAGCGTGCCGGGCCGGAAGTTCTCGATCAGCACGTCCGCGTGGTCGATGAGGGTGCGCGCGGCCTCGAGCCCGGCGGTCGTCTTGAGGTCGAGCACGACGCTCCGCTTACCCCGCCCCACGGTCTGCCACATGTACGCGTCGCCACCCCCGGGCGGCATCCAACCCATGCGTCGGGTGCCGTCACCGGCCGGCGCCTCCACCTTGATGACGTCGGCCCCGAAGTCCGCGAGGTACTTGGCCGCCGCGGGTCCCGCGAGGACCGTGGCGAGGTCGACCACCCGCAAGCCCTCGAGCGCCTGCATCGCCTACCAGAGCTCGGTGTAGCAACGGTGCTCGAGCGGACCCAGCGAGTAGTCGCGGTACATGCCGGCGTAGAGGAAGCGGGTGCGCTCGGTCCAGTCCATCGCCGCCTGGGTCGAGATGCGGTGGACCACCTGCGTGAACCCGCCCTCGTGGATCC
Organism: Acidimicrobiia bacterium; assembly: GCA_023262065.1. GTDB lineage: Bacteria > Actinomycetota > Acidimicrobiia > IMCC26256 > IMCC26256 > IMCC26256. The sequence continues at coordinate 3,664 of JALRDW010000164.1, forward strand.
GGTACTCGGCCCACACGCCCGGGTAGTCCTTCGTCGCCCCGACCTCCACGCACGGGATGAACCGGGCGCGCTCGGAACGGCGGATCCGGTGCCGGTGCGTATGACCGGCGAAGTAGCCGACGATGTTGGTGCGCCGCAGCACGACCTCCCCGAAGGCCTCGGAGTCGTCGCAGTTGACCCCGAAGTACGAGGCACTCCGCTCCTCGGCGTCGAGGTCCCAGAGGTTGTGGTGACCGAAGACGAACACCGGGTTCGACGCCGCGGCCGCGTACTCGTCGAGCCAGTCGATCTGCGCCGCCGTGATCCGACCGAACTCGGTGCCCGGGCGCACGGTGTCGAGCATCACGAACGACACGCCGTCACGCTCCACCGCGTACGGCGCACCCTCGAGGGCCATGGTGTCGTCGCGCATGGCGTCGTGGTTGCCCCGCACGTGGTGCATCCGGTCGCCGAGACGGCCGTAGGCATCGAGGAACTGCTGGTACTCCTCGACGGTGCCCTCGCAGGTGAGGTCGCCCTTCACGAGCACGAGGTCCGGGTCGAGCTCCAGCATCTCGTCGATCGCCGCATCGTTCATGGTCTGCGGGTACGGGGGTTCGTCGGGACGCGGGATCGCGACGCCGAGCTCCTCGTCGGGGACGGTGTGGATGCGCCCGCACACGGTCTCCCCGAAGTGGACGTCGTTGGCGGTCGCCACGGTCGCGAGCAGCCGCCCCGGAGGACGGACGAGCGTGGTCACGGTGCGCGGGAAGTGCGGATCGTCACCGTGCACGGCTCCCTCGACGTCGACGCCGACCTCGGCTCCCGACTCGAGCCCGGTGACGTGGGCGAGGTGGTAGGGACCGGTGGTGGTCACCTCACGACCGCCGACCCGTGTGACCACCGGGACGGACTCGGCGGTGCGGAAGAACACCGTGACGTCGTCCGTCCCGACGCTCATCACCTCGGGATGGATGATCTCGGGCATGGGTCAGGCCCGGGCACGCCGTCCGAGGCGACCGGACAGGCGGTACTCGCCCCGCTGGAGGCCGGACCGGCGGGCGGACAGGCGCGAGGCGCGCACCCAGTTCGACACCGGCTCCGGCGCGTCGTCCACGAACACGGCCCGCTGGGCCTCGAGCACGGCGACGGTCGCGAGCACCGCCGCGACCTCCTCCGGGGACGCGTCGGCCGGGATGCCGACGAGCGGGGCCGGGCTCACAGCGGCACGTTCCCGTGCTTGCGCTGCGGGAGCGACTCCTTCTTGGTGCGCAGCACCTCGAGGGAGCGGGCGAGGACCCGCCGCGTCTCGCGGGGGTCGATCACATCGTCCACGTAGCCACGCTCCGCCGCGTTGTACGGGTTCGCGAACCGCTCCGTGTACTCCTCGATGAGCTCGGCCTGTCGGGTTCCGGCGTCGTCACCGGCCTCCGCGATCTCCTTGCGGAAGATGATGTTGACCGCACCCTGTGCGCCCATCACCGCGATCTCCGCCGACGGCCACGCGAACGCGAGGTCCGCCCCGATCGACTTGGAGTTCATGACCACGTACGCACCGCCGTAGCCCTTGCGGGTGATGATCTGGATGCGCGGGACGGTCGCCTCGCAGTAGGCGTAGAGCAACTTGGCCCCGTGCCGGATGATGCCGCCGTACTCCTGATCAGTGCCCGGGAGGAAGCCGGGGACATCCACGAAGGTGACGAGCGGGATGTTGAAGGCGTCGCAGGTACGCACGAAGCGCGCCGCCTTCTCCGACGCGTCGATGTCGAGACAGCCGGCGAGGACCTGGGGCTGGTTGCCCACGATGCCGACGACGTGACCGCCGATACGGGCGTACCCGCACACGATGTTCATGGCCCAGAGCGCGTTCACCTCGAAGAAGTCGCCGTCATCGACGATGTCGGCGATCACCTTCTTCATGTCGTACGGCTTGTTCGGTGCGTCGGGGATGAGACCGAGGAGTCGGTCGCAGTCCCGGTCCGGATCGTCCTCCGGATCGAAGAACGGCGGATCCTCGAGGTTGTTCGACGGCAGGAACGAGAGCAGGTACCGCACCTGCGCGAGGCAGGCCTCCTCGTCGTCGCAGACGATGTTGGCCACCCCGGACTTCGACGCGTGGGTCATGGCACCGCCGAGCTCCTCCTGGGTGACCTCCTCCCCGGTGACCGACTTCACGACGTCGGGACCGGTGATGAACATGTTCGAGGTCCCCTTCACCATGAAGATGAAGTCGGTCATCGCCGGCGAGTAGACCGCGCCGCCCGCGCACGGGCCCATGATCACGGAGATCTGCGGGATCACCCCGGAGGCCTTGACGTTGCGGTGGAAGATGCCGCCGTAGGAGGCCAGGGAGACCACACCCTCCTGGATCCGGGCACCGGCACCGTCGTTGAGCCCGATCATCGGGGCGCCGACCGACTCGGCGAGATCCATCACCTTGTGGATCTTCTCCGCGAACACCTCACCGAGTGCGCCACCGAACACCGTGAAGTCCTGGGAGAACACGAACACCTTGCGGCCGTCGATCGTGCCCCAGCCCGTCACGACGCCGTCGGTCAGCGGTCGGGTGTTCTCGATGCCGAAGCCGTGCGCCCGGTGCCGGGCGAACATGTCGAGCTCGACGAAGGAGTCCGGGTCGAGCAGACGCTCGAGCCGCTCGCGGGCCGTCAGCTTCCCGCGGGCGTGCTGACGCTCGACCGCGGCCGGGCTCCCGGCGTGCAGCGCCTCCTCGCGCAGGGCGGCGAGCTGCTCGAGCCGCTGCTCGAGCGGATGGGTCGGGGTCGGTTCCTGTGCGGCCATGGGCGGCGAGGTTACCGGTCCGCGGACCGCCGACCTCCCCCGGGCGGGGTGCCGGCCTACTCCTGGACGAGCTCGATGAGGGTGCCGAACGCCGTCTTCGGGTGCACGAAGGCGACCGTGGTGCCCCGGCTCCCGGGCCGGGGGGCCTCGTCGATCACCCGGTGACCCTCGGCCTTCACCTGCTCGAGCGCCGCCGCGCAGTCGGCCACGCGGTACCCGATGTGGTGGAGACCCTCACCGCGGGTCTCGAGCGACTTGGCCACCGGCGAGTCGGGGCGGGTCGGCGTGAGCAACTGGATGTAGGACTCGGCCACCTTGAGCAGGGCCTCCTCGACGCCGTCGGACTCGACGACCTCGCGGTGCTCGACCTCCACCCCGAAGGTGTCGCGGTAGTAGGCGATGGCGGCCTCGAGGTCGCGGACGGCGATGGCGACGTGATCGATCTCGACGAGGGGCACGACGGTCTCCTGCTCTCGGTTCGGGGGTTCAGCCGTGGAAGCGGCGGTACAGGGTGATCTGCGGGAGCAGTCGCTCGCGCATCTCCGGGTTCGTGACGCCGAGGCCCTCCTCGGGGGCCATCGCGAGCACCGCCACCTTGCCCTCGACCTCGTTGCGGTGGACGAGGAGCGCGGCCTCGGCCGTCTCCTCGAGCGTCCGCACCGTCGACAGCGTCGGGTGGATGCGGCCCTCACACACGAGGCGGTTCGCCTCGTAGGCCTCGCGGTAGTTCGCGAAGTGGCAGCCCTTGAGCGTCTTGAGGTTCATCCAGAGGTAACGGTTGTCGTACTCGATGTTGTACCCGGAGGTCGCCGCACAGGTGATGATCATGCCGCCCTTGCGGGCCACGAACACCGACGCGCCCATGGTCGACCGGCCCGGGTGCTCGAACACGATGTCGACGTCGCGCCCGATGAGCTCACGGATCTTCTTGCCGAGCCGCAGCCACTCCTTCGGGTCCTGGGTGTGCTCGTCGGACCAGAACCGGTACCCCTCGGCCCGCCGGTCGATGACGGC